>NZ_JBFHKV010000071.1:0-14762 GCF_041595215.1 Stieleria sp.
ACTGGCCGAGTGGATTGCCGATCCGAGCAACCCGCTGACGGCTCGGGTGTATGCCAACCGCGTTTGGTCGTGGTTGATGGGCGAGGGCTTGGTCGCGACGGAGAACAATTTTGGAACGACGGGCGAGTCTCCATCGCACCCTGAGCTGTTGGATGCGTTGGCCGGCACGCTGATCGATCACGGCTGGTCGACCAAGTCGCTGGTTCGAACGATCGTCTGCAGTGATGCCTATCGCCGCGCCGTCACCGAAGACCCCGCGCGGATTGCGGTTGATCCGAACAATCGACTGTACGCATCGGCCAGCGTCAAGCGTCTTCCGGTGGAAGCCCTTCGCGATGCGATGTTGTGCGTCAGCGGCGAAATCGAACATCGCTACGGAGGCTCGACGATCCGGCCCGGCACGTCATCGGACTACAATTACAAACACGACCTGAAACGGCGCAGTCTCTATTTGCCGGTGTTTCGCAATTCGCTGCCACCGCTGTTCGGGCTGTTTGACTTTGCCGACTCCAGCGTCTCGGTGGGCCAGCGGGGGCAGAGCACAGTCGCACCGCAGTCGCTGGCCATGATGAACCACACCTGGATCATCGAGCGCGCCCGGCAGGCCGGCAAGCGATGGCTGCACGCGTCGGCCGGCGCTCCGGCCGAGTCGGTTTCAGCCAAATCAATTGTCGAGCAAGTCTACCTCTGCTGCTACGGTCGGCGGCCGGATGCGGAGGAACTGCAATTCTGTCTCGACTACCTCGGTGGTGAAAACGCATCACCGAGTGAAGATCGGCTCGCCGACCTGATTCAATCCCTGTTCGCCTCCATCGACTTTCGGTATTTGGAATGAATGACGACATGACGCCCGACGGGGAACTGATCGCGCGACGCATGATGCTGCAGCAATCGGCCTGCGGTTTTGGTGCCTTGGCCTGCGGCGCGATGGCCGCCAGCTCGTTCACGGTGCCGGCGTCATGTTCGGCCGGCCCGGCGATGCCGCCGGGTCCGCATTGGATGCCCCGCGCCAAACGGATCATTTTTTTGTTCATGCAAGGCGGTGTCAGCCAAGTCGACTCGTTCGACCACAAGCCGGCACTGAAAACTCACGACGGCAAGAAGATGCCGTTTGACGATGCCCGCGAGTTCGCCCGATCCGGCCAGCGCGGCATCGAGCAACGGCTGATGAAATCGCCATGGGAATTCAAACCCTACGGCCAGTGCGGGCGTTACGTTTCGGATCTGTTTCCCGAGACGGCGCGTCACGTCGACGACCTGTGCTTCATCCATTCGATGCATACCGATGGCGTCGCACACGGACCGGCGACGCTGTTTCTGCATTGCGGCTCGACCAACTTCGTCCGTCCCTCGGTCGGATCCTGGATCTATTACGGGTTGGGCACAGAAAACGCCGCGTTGCCGGGTTTTGTCTCGATTGCACCCTCGATCGGCAACGGGGGTCCGCGAAATTATGGCAGTGCGTTCTTGCCCGCGCGATTCCAGGGGA
Organism: Stieleria sp.; assembly: GCF_041595215.1. Lineage (NCBI taxonomy): Bacteria > Pseudomonadati > Planctomycetota > Planctomycetia > Pirellulales > Pirellulaceae > Stieleria > Stieleria sp. Next base: position 1,490 of record NZ_JBFHKV010000071.1, read on the forward strand.
CACCGATCGGAACAGCCGGCCGCAGTGATCTGGAGATCGACAACCTGGTCCGCCAGGATGCTTCGATCGAGCGTCAGAAAGCTCAACTGGAATTGATCGATCGATTGAACCGACGTCAGATCCAGCGACGCGGGATTCGCAACAGTGAATTCGAAGCGATGCAGCAATCTTACCAACTCGCTTGGCGGATGCAGCAAGTCGCACCGGACATTTTGGATTTGTCCAGCGAATCGGCGACGACGCTTTCCGAGTATGGAATCGACGATCCCACGACCCAAGACTACGGCCGAAAGTGTCTGTTGGCCCGACGGCTTTGCGAGGCCGGCGTACGATTTGTGCAAGTCAACTACGGCGACAACTCGGCCAACCCCGCCTGGGACCAGCACTCGAATCTGCCCAAACATGCCACACACGCCAAGGCGGTGGATCGCCCGATTGCCGCGCTACTGGCGGATCTCAAACGACGGGGTCTGTTGGAGGACACCATCGTTTGGTGGGGCGGAGAATTCGGTCGAACGCCGTATTCACAGAGCAACGGCACCGGCCGCGACCACAACCCAGGCGGTTTTACCGTCTGGCTCGCCGGTGGCGGCTTTCGTCCGGGGATGGCCTACGGCCAAACCGATGAGTTCGGATTCGCCAGCATTCAGAACAAGGTCCACATGCATGATCTGCATGCGACACTGCTGCACCAGCTGGGTCTTCATCACGAGCAATTGACGTATCGTCACGCCGGCAGAGACTTTCGCCTGACCGACGTTTACGGCCGCGTGATTGAAGAAATCATCAGTTGAGTCGAAACTCGTCACGAGTTTCGTCGCGTGATCGCGTGTTAGTGTCCGACCAACTGAACGTTTTCGGCACGAGGTCCCTTGGGGCCTTGTCCGACGGTGTACGTCACTTCTTGACCTTCGCGAAGGTCATTGAATTCGACGCCTTCGACAGACGAACTGTGGAAGAACATGTCGTTGTTGCTTCCGTCGGTCGAGATGAATCCGAAACCTTTGTCGGTCACGCGTTTAATCTTGCCTTTTTCCATTTCCATATCCATTGTTAAAAAACAGTTGTGTCTCGATGCGTTGCGTGAAACGTTCACGCAAGCTCGGAGACACGGTGGGTGTTGCATCACGTTGCCGGTTCATCGGAACCGGCGTCAAAGCACACGAATCGGAACCCGACACGAATGTGTTCGGCTCACAGGATCGCACCGCGTTGATGCGGCGCCGGTGCTTACGTGATCTTGAGTATCCGCCCTTCAACAGGGGCGAAGTCGTTGATTGATTTGAAGTTTATGACGAGGCTGAATCGTTGGGATCGACGACATCGGTTGCATCGGGTGCGAGTTCGGGAACGGCGGATTTGCGTTCGTTGCGGCGCTGTCGTTTCTCTTCCGCTTTACGTTTCTTTTCCATCTCGCGCTGTCGTTTGGCGAAGGTGTTTTGATTTTTCGTAATTTGATCGACTCCTCTTAAACTAGTAATGTGATGCACGTCCCCGGCTGGCGAGGACGTTGCGGCCGAGTGAACCCGACGTTAAACCGTCTTCGGTCGCACTTCGACTTTAATCCGGTCGATGACGCGAGAGATTCCTTCGACGGACGAAACCGCCCTGAGAATCTGCTTGCGTTCGACTTCGTTTTTGATCGTACCGTTGAGCGTGACTTCGCCGCTGCGCACATCACCGCTCACTCTGGGTGAACTGGAACATTTCTTGGACAGGCGGCTTTGAACGTTTTTCAGCAGCGTTTTGTCTGGGATTCGATTACCGAGGGCCATCGTTCACTCCTAGGTGAAGCGGATGAAACAAATACCAGCGGCATCGGATCAATGGTTGCGCCGAATGAGTGCACCGGGTATTGAATTGGAAATCCCGAAGGGGAAGGAAACGTTTCATCCGTCGCGTTCCTCCCGAGGTCCGGGAAAGGGATTGGCCGGCGACGGTTTGGCATCGCCCGGTTTGGTTGGGCTGTTTTTGCGATCGGTGATGCCGTTGCCTCGTGGCGGTTCTTTGCGATCCACACCAGGAATCGAACGGACGACTTTCCCGCGCAGATTTCCGCTGCGAAACGCCACCGCCATCGCTTGCGGGACCTGAGCCTCGGCGTTGACCAAGTAGGCTCGATTTTCGGCGACCTTGGCGAGCATCTGTTGCGTGTGGGCCACCGCGTCGGCGCGGCGTGCTTCGGCCCGGGCGCGGGCGATGCGACCATCGGCATCGGCCTGGTCACGTTGCAACCGGGCGCCGATGTTTTCGCCGACGTCGATGTCTGCGATATCGATCGAGACGATGGCGAATGCGGTGTTCGAATCGAGTCCGTGGGCCATGGCGGCCTCGGAAATCTGAAGCGGCATTTCCAAGACGTCCATGTGCGTCTCCGACGACCCGATCGCGCTGACGATCGCTTGGCCGACACGGGCGACGATCGTTTCTTCGGTCGCCCCACCGATCAATTGGTCCAGATTGGTGCGGACGGTCACCCGTGCACCGACCAGTAATTCGACGCCGTTCTTTGCGATCGCGCTCAGCAGCGGTCGGCCCTCGCGGGCTTCGGGACAATAAATGACTTTCGGCGTCACACTGGTCTGCACCGCGTGAAGCACGTCGCGGCCGGCCAGATCAATCGCGGCGGCGCGATCAAAATCCAGCTCGATCCCGGCGCGGTGCGCCACGATGATCGCCTGAACGACGTTCATGACATCGCCGCCGGCAAGCGCGTGAATTTGTAAGTCCGCGGTCCGGATGCCGCCCTGACGGTCGATCCGCAACCCGGCCTGCCGGCACATGATTTTTGCCGTGACCATCATCCGCAGATCCAACTTCAGCAGATACATCACGATCAAGCTCTTCATCGTGATGTCCGCGCCGGACATGTAAGCTTGGATCCAGTACGCCCCGCATTTGCTGAGCACCCAGAACATCGCGATCGCGATCACACCCCCGACCAGCGCAGCGCCGACCAGAAGTTGCAGTTGGGAGGGCATCCCAATGCTCAAGACGGGTTCCAACAAGAACGCCAAATGTTTACCGCGCAGCTATCGTTTCGCTCATCGAGAAAACAATTGCTCTCGACACAGCTTTTTCACATTCCGGCTCACCTCCACCGAGGCTCACCCAAGGACGTTCATCCAAGTGATGCTGACGCTCTTTAGATCATTGACCGCACCGACGATTAGATGGGTGCGGGGGGGCTCGCGTGGTCGGTTTGATCGACACGCGTCGCCGATCGACCGGTATCGCAATGGATCACCGGTCGCTAATCATCATTCCATCCTACCGCTGCCACCGCCGCCCGCAATGGAGAAAGTTCGCATTCGGTGAGAATAGAGGCGTTGCGGGCGTCCGCCGCCATCACGCCGCGATCGGTTGGTCCGCTCCACACAAACTCTGGTAGAACCGGTTTTTACCGATCAATTCCTCGTGTTTTCCGCTGGCGGCGACCTGTCCCTGTTCGATCACGACCACGCGATGCGCCATCGCCAACGTGCTCGGCCGGTGAGTGATCATCACCCCGGTCCGCCCGACCAGGAACCTTTCGAGCGCCTGATGGATCAGCTGCTCGCTTTCCATGTCAATCTGACTGGTCGCTTCGTCGAGAATCAGAATATCGGGGTTGCGCAAGAACGCCCGGGCCAAGGCGATTCGTTGCATCTGTCCCCCGGAAAGTCGCATCCCGCCGGTCCCGAGGATCGTTTTGTAACCCTCCGGCGTCTTTTTGCGAATGAAATCATCGGCGAAGGCCAGTTTGGCCGCCCGTACGACATCGTGCGAATCGGCACCCGGGCTGCCGTAGCGAATGTTGTTTTCGATCGTGTCGTCGAACAGGATCGTCCGCTGGGTCACCAACGCAAGCCGCTTGCGCAGATCGCGAGTCCGCATTTGATCAATCGGCACGTCGTCCAACAGCACCTGCCCGCCTTGCGGGTCGTCGAAGCGACACAGCAGACTGATCATCGTGCTTTTGCCACAACCGTTGGGGCCGACGATGGCAATCGTTTCGCCGTGCGGGATCTCAAGATCAATGCCGCGGAGCACCTTGGGACCGGAGGGATATTGGTATTCGACGCCGGCGAACCGAATGTTCGCGTGCGGTCGCCGGGGCGAACGGGCGACGGTCGGCTCTTCGACCCGCACGGGCATGTCGACGATTTCCATCACACGCACCGCCGCCGCGATGCCGCGTTGTAATCCGCTCCAGACGTCGGCCAACTTGCGAGCCGGATCCGACGCACCGATCAAGAAGCTAAAGAACAGAAAGACTTGGCCTTGCTCCAGCGGTTCAGTTGTCATCTGCAAACCGAACAGATGCGTCTGTTTATTCAGCACCAGGTAGCCGCCGGCCAAGATCGCCAGGGACACCGTGGTCATGCCCATCAATTCCGTCGTCCCACGAGCCAGCGTGTTGTAGAACGCCATCTTCATCGTTTTCTGGTAGTAGGCGAACGTGCCGCGGCGAAGTCGGGCGCGCTCGAAAGCCTGGGTATTGGACGCTTTGACCAGACGAATCCCGGCGAAGGAATCATTGAGCATCCCGTACAACTGGCTCATCTCTTCCATCGCCCGCTTGCTGGCCCGTCGGATGGCGCGACTGAGTTGTTGCATCACCACCGCCAGGATCGGTGAGACGATCAGCACCAGGAACAGCAGCCGGTGACAAACGATGGCCGCACCGATCAAACAAGCCATCATCTTCAGCGGCTCGCGGATCATGCGGCCGAGCAACGTCGACACGCCCGCGGTGACCAGCGCGACATCATTGGTCAATCGCGCCGTCAAATCGGCCGAGCCGTTTTCGCCAAAGGCATCCAGATCCAAACGGAGCGCCTTGCGAAAGAAGATCGCACGCAAATCGATCGCCGTCCGTCCACCGACGTACTGCACCCACATCATGTTGGCGGTCAGCGCCACCAATTTCAGTGCCGTGCCGACGACCAAGAACGTCAAAATGGCCAACAACGTGCCAAACGGAGTCGTCGGGGCGTACGCGTCGACCCAGGGTTTGGCTTGGCGATACCAATGAGACTTGCTGGTCTGACGCGCCGCCTGCGCGCGGAGTTCGTCGATGGAATCCCCTCCGGTCGCCGCGCCGGACTCGATCTGGGCGATTTGAGCGGTGTACGTTTCGGCCGCCCGATCCGCTTTTTCAATCGACTCCTGAACGTATTCCGAGAGCGTGTCTCCGGCAAAGACGACATCGACGATCGGCAACACCGCACTGATGTTGGCACTCCACAACAGTGCGATCGCCAGCGAGGAAACAGCGATCCCGGCGATGGCCCAGTGACGTCGAAAAGCCAGTCTTAATACTCGAACGAAAGGCGTGTTCACGGGGCCGTCCTTGGTCACCGTCGTGGGCGATGCTGTCAAATGGGTCGGTCGACGAATCGGAAATGTCGAGGATGATTGTCGATCCGCGCGGGAAACAACCGCGTTTTAGCGAAACGCGTTGGCCGTGGCCAGTCCGTTCTGGAAACTCAAGATCATTGGACGTGGTCGGCCGCCGTCGATCAAAAAATCCCGGCACCGAATGCGGTGTCGTCGCCGCCGACGCGTTTCTCTTCCTGCTCGCTCGATGTTCGTTGTTTGGACGGACCCGGTGAGGCGTGGGGCGGATCAATCAACGCCGTGTCCACGTCTTCGCCGGCATCGGCAAAGTCGTCGTCGTATCGCGAACGATAGCCGGGTTGTTGGCAACGACTCAGTTCCGACTCGAACTCGCGAATCACCGCGTCCTGAATCAGCTCGCGGCACTCGCTGTTGATCGGATGGGCGACGTCGGCATACAGTTTTTGCGGCGAGTCGAGCGCGCCGTCGCTGTCGAAAGAAAGCTTGTTACCGCAATGGTTACAGTAGCTGGCGCGCAAATGGTTCTTGTGGTGACAGCGATTGCAATGACCGGTCAACTTGCGACTCGGCATCGCCACGAATGGTCCGTTGGCACCGTCGATGATCTTCAAATCACGGACCACGAAACAGCCATCGATCGTGATTGAACAAAAGGCTCGCAGCCGGTCTTCCGACGACTCCATTAACTTGATTCGAATCTCCGTTATCTCCACGATCTGAACTCCCTCGCTTTGGACTGCGTTCTAGCTCGGCTCGATTTCAATGGGTGTCGCAGCAGGAACCGTTTGCGCCACTCGAAGCAAAACACCAGGTTGCAACTCGGTCTCTAAACGCTTCACGATCTCCTTGGCCTGTTCGGCATCCTTGGCAAGACCAAAACATGCCGAACCGCTACCGGTTAGTTGACACGGTTGGAGTCCGCATTGCCACAGTGATTCTAATAATTCGTTCAGCTGTGGCAGAATTTTCAAGGCCGGCTCGGTCAGGCGATTCATCATCGCCTTGCCCATCCGCTCGCGATCACCACGCCGAAACGCCTGCAAAAAAGACGCGGACGAAACCGGTTGCTGGGGGACGTTCAACTGTGCGTAAACGCCCGCTGTCGACAGGCTGGTCGAGGGATAGGCCACCACAAAGTGTATCGATGGACAGGTCTTCAGCGGTGACAATAATTCGCCGCGACCGGTCGCATGGGCAGCCATGGGCGACTGGCCGTCGCCGGTCGCAAGAAAGAACGGAACGTCGCTGCCGATCGACGACGCGATCCCGTGTAGCACTTCTGACACGTTGTCAAATTGGTGAATCTGGGCAGCACAGTCAATCGCGTGGGCCGCGTCACTGCTGGCACCGCCCATCCCGGCTCCGGCGGGAATCCGTTTGCCCAGTCGCACCCGGAAGCCCGTTTTGACGCCAAAGCTGGCCCGAAACGCCTCCAGGGCGCGGACAACGAGGTTGGAGTCGTCGGTCGGAATCTGCAGCAACTCGGGCACGCGGCCAGCGCCGGCGTCCAACCCCAACTCGCCGGCAACCGATTCGACCGAGGGCAACCAATCTGCCGTCAATTCGATTCGCGGCTGGGGAATCGATTCGATCTCCAATTCGTCGCGCCAGTCGATCGCGGCCATGACGGTGTCGATCTCGTGGTACCCATCATCACGGCGGGCCGGAATCTCCAGGAACAGATTCAGTTTTGCCGGCGGCGAGGTTCGGGCGATCGTCATGATGGTTTCAAGCCCGTTGGTTCGACCAAAGCGATAGCAGTTCGACTAAGTGTTCGGTGGCGGCAACCATTTCGTCCAGGCACGCGAATTCACGAACGCTGTGGATATTGTGTTGGCCGCTGGACAGGTTGGGCGTCGGCAGACCTTTTTCGGTCAGCACGCTTCCGTCGGTCCCGCCGCGAACGATTTCTTTTTGACAGCGGCGGCCCAGGTTTTCAAACGCTTGTTCGGCCAAAGTGACCGCCTCGGGCAGCTTGGCCAGGCCATCGCCCAGATTGCGATATTGCCGCCGCGTCTTGACTTCGACTTTCAATCCCGGCCATTGTGATTCCACGGTGCCAGCGATCTGTCGCAAGGTTTCCGCATACGTTTCCAAGTCAGCGGCATCAAAGGATCGCAGGATCAATTCGACCGTCGCTTCACCGACTCCGCCGCTGATCGAATTGGCGTGGATGAACCCTTGCCGGCCGTCGGTGGTTTCCGGTGTGTCGGTTTCGCGAGGCAGTGCGGCAATGAAATCGGCGGCGCCACGAACCGCGTTGATCATACGGTCTTTGGCAATCGACGGGTGAATGTTGTCTCCGATGAAGCGCACCGTGGCAGCATCGGCCGAGAACGTTTCCACATCGACGATACCGGCTCCGCCGCTGTCGAGGGTGTATGCCACATCGGCGGCCAGTTTTTGCAAATCGATCTTGTCGGTGCCATGTCCGATTTCTTCGTCGCACGTCATCACGACTTTGACCGGACCGTGTTTCAGGTGTGGGTTCTCGATCAGCGTTTCGACCAGTTCCATGATGATGGCGACACCGGCTTTGTCGTCACCACCGAGCAGCGTGGTGCCGTCGGTGGTGATTAACGTGGCGCCGACCAGATCACGGAGCGCCGGGCAGGCGTCGACACGGATCACTTCACCGTTGGCCAGTTCAATGTCGCCGCCGGGATAGTTTTCGATCACGTTGGGACAGACGTTCTCACCGGGTGCGTCGGGCGATGTATCGACGTGGGCGACGAGTGCGACGACGGGCACCTCGGCATCGCCGACGGTGGACGGAACGCTCGCATAGACCAGGGCGTGTTCGTCTTGATAGACGTCCGCCGCCGACATCGCCTCAAGTTCGGCGGCGAGCAGTTTGCCGAGTTCCCGTTGGCCTTCGCTGCTGGGATACGTCCCGCTGTTGGGATCGGCGGTGGTGGCGATGCGAACGTACCGTAGAGAACGGTCCAACAATCGGCGGCGGTTGATTTCGAACATGTGTCGTTTTGTGTTAAGCTCGTGCGGCAGGGGTCGGAAACGGATCCACACCCCAAACACGTTTTTTGAACCGGGATCAAGGTGATTGATGAGCGAAGACGTTTCCCATCTGGTATTTGACTGCGAAAGTATCGCCGATGGGGCGCTGATCGCGAAAGTCCGCTACCCCGGCCAGTCGCTTTCGCCGCAGGAGGCCATCGCGCGTTATCAATCGGAATTGATGGAAGAAAAAGGGACCACGTTTATCCCCTACACGTTTCAGGTTCCCATTGCGGTGGTGGTCGCCAAGGTTTCCAAAGACTATCGGCTGATCGATATTGTTTCCCTGGACGAACCGAATTTTCGCAGCCACGTGATCACGGCCCATTTTTGGAAGGGCTGGGAGATCTACAAGCGTCCCCAATGGGTCACCTTCAACGGCCGCACGTTTGATCTGCCGCTGATGGAACTGGCCGCTTATCGCTTCGGCATCTCGATCGCGCCCTGGTTCAAGAACGACGGGTATCGATCGCCACGGAATCGATTCAGCGTCGATTCGCACCTGGACCTGCAAGATCTGTTGACCAATTTCAGCGCCTCACGCTTCAACGGCGGACTGAATCTGGCGACCAAGCTGCTCGGCAAACCCGGCAAAATGTCGGTCACCGGCGACCAGGTCCAACAACAATTTGACGACGGTGACCTCAAGGGCATCAGCGACTACTGCCGCTGCGATGTCTTGGACACGTATTTCGTCTTCCTCCGCTCGATGGTGCTCAGCGGCAAGATGACGCTGGAGAAAGAAGTCGAGATCACGGCCGAGAGCAAGGCATGGATCGAAGCCAAAGCCGCCGACTGCGAAGCCTATGCGACCTACCTGGAACACTGGGAAGACTGGTCCGATCCCTGGGAGAGTGAGTCAGCCGACGCAGAGGGATAGAGAGCAGACGAGTGCGGCCGGAAGTTCGGCAGAATGATCCGGGGCAGAATCATATTCAGACCGCTCAGACCGCGGTCCTCGAATCATTTCGCGACTCCATCATTCTGCCACTCCCGTCTCGTTAAGCAACGGGCGATTAATTAGTATCGTGGATCGGCGGAGCGATCCACGACAATGCGACGCTTACTGAAGAAATCAGATCTCGCCCTTCAAGTACTGCAATCGGCGAATCACTTCGCCTTTGGGGTCGATCGGCATCAAGACCGGCAGGAACTGAAACTTGTCCGGGTCCACCTCGTAGCCATGGAAGTCGTGCAGGAAGACGATCGTGTTGAGCATCTGCAACAGTTCCGGTTCGTTGGTCGCACGTTGCAGCGATCGATAAAGGAACGGTAGGGTATCGATGTCGCTATGTACGGCCAGATACTCGACGGCTCGCATGACGACCAACGGTTCGACGTCGACGAGGAATTTTTCGATGGCCGGAATCAGCGGTTTGGCGGCTTCACCCAATGAACTGCAGGCGACCAAGGCCCAGTAACGGACCCACGGATCGGCATCGTCAAGCGCCGCTTGGATTCCCGGCAACGCTTGTTCGCTCGGAAGCAATGCCAAGTTCACCGTGTCGATGTACTTGGTGATTTGTCCGCTGTGTGATTCGCCGAACACCGTCGGATTGTTGATCGCTTCATCGACCATCACCGCTTCGATCACAAAGCTCAGATCGGGCAGCGACTTGAGTCGATCGTCCAATTGATCACGCATCATTTTCAATTGCTGGGCGTGCTCTGGATCGGACGCCAGGTTGTTGATCTCGTACGGATCGGCCGCCAAGTCGTACAACGCCTCGGGCGCCTTGGCTTCGTAGAATTGTTTTGCCGCACCGGTCAGCTTTCCTTGCTGGTACAGTTCGCGCCACTGCTGGTACGCCAAACACTTGTAGCGATAATTGTTCTGCAGCCCGTCGGGATAGAAGGACTCGAAGTTGCGGATGTATTTGAAGTCACCGATCCGCAGCGATCGGACGAGTTCGTATTTTTCGTCGAACCGATCCGCGTACCCCAATGTTTCGTCGCGTCGATCGACTTTGTCCGGGTCGGCGTCGATCCCCAGAAACGGTTTCCCGTCGACACCTTCGGGTTGCTCCAGTCCGGCCAAACTCAACACGGTCGGCCCGAAATCAACGAATTCCACAAACCCGTTGGTGCGTGAACCGAGTTGACGTGCGGCAAGCGATTGAAAACGCTGCGGGACGCGAACGACCAGCGGAACGTGCAGGCCGGATTCGTACAGGTACCCTTTGGATCGTGGCAGCACACCGCCGTGGTCGCCGAAATAAAACACGAACGTGTTTTCCAGTTGTTCGTCTTCGCGCAGTTGGTCGATCACGCCGCCGACGAGTTCGTCGATTTTCATCATCCGATCGTGATATCGGGCGCGGGTGTAACGGAACAGCGGCGTATCGGGAAAGTAATCTTGGAGCTTGACTTCGGCCGGATCGGTGACCGTCTTTTCCTGCATCTGTGCTTCGCTGAAGTGCAATCGGCTTTCGTGCGAATCGGCGAACGTTTGAACATGAAAGAACGGCATCGATGCGTCCGGGCGGTTTCTCCAACTCGCCTTTCGACTCGACTCGCTCCAAACATCGGATCCCTTGACCGCGTTGTAGTCCTCTTTGCTGTTGTTGGTCGTGTAGTATCCGGCGGCTCGCAGGTAGGCCGGAAACATCTGCAAGTCTTCGGGCATCGGCATCGCGACATGACGACGATGGAATTGCGTGCCGATCCGCGGGGCGTAGCATCCGGTGATCAGAGTCGTGCGGGCGACCGAACAGACCGGTGCATTGGAGAACGCGCGATCGAAGGTCACGCCGTGGGCCGCCAGCGCTTCGATGTTGGGTGCCGGAGCCCCGGCGGGGTCAAAGTGACGAAGGTAATCCGCCGAGTTGTCTTCGGACATGATCCAAACGACGTTGGGTCGGCCGGGAGGGTCGGCCGCGTCCACGGTGGCCGAAAGCTGCGTCAGCAGAACCAGGCCGAGGGCGAAACGAACAGCGACCGCAGAGAGACAAATGGGGGGGATGAAACGCGTCATCAGGAAGGAATCCAGTGCAAAATGATCAAAGAAGGAGGCCTTGGTGGTGGTAATTCTAACCCGAATCGCCCTCCGGAGCAGGTTTCTGGAAACAAGGCTTGCCGAAACAGGGGGCCAGCGGGCATAATCCGCGACCCGAAAAAACGGCATGCATCCCCACAATCACACCTGTCTGAATTGACTTCCGATGGCTAAGAGCAAGAAAAAGGCTGAAACGGTCTTCCTGGTTTGCGAAGAAACCGGCGACTACAACTACACCTTGAAGCGTAAGCCCGGCGGCGAAAAGCTTCGTCTGAAGAAATACAGCCCGCGACTGCGCCGCCACACGTGGCACGGCGAAAAGAAAAAGTAGGTCCGACTCTGGACAACTGGGCAGCGGCGATCTTGCGATCGTCTCACTCGCCGCTGCGCACGGCCTTTTTTCTTGAGAGGCCAAACTCTGAACGCGTCAAGCGCCCCAACGTAAGTGAGTCCAAGGATGAAACGGAAATGGCGGATCGTTCCCCATGATGCCGCCCGCGTTGACCAACTGATCCGTGGATCTGGATTGCCGCCCGTCGTCGCTCAGCTTCTGGTCAGCCGCGGCGTCTACGATCGCAAAGCCGCCGACGCCTTCTTGTCGACCAAACTGACGGGACTTCGCGACCCCCAAGAATTGCCCGGTGTCCCCGAAGCGACCGAATTGGTCGCCGAGGCAATCGCAGCGAAAACGCCGATCGCGATTTACGGCGACTACGACTGCGACGGGATGACCGGAACCGCGATCCTGTACAACGGCTTGAAACTGCTCGGCGGTAATGTCGCCTACCACGTCCCCAATCGATTGGAAGAAGGCTACGGGCTGAATGCCGACGCGATTGGCAAACTGGCCGATCGCGGAAAGAAAATGATCATCTCGGTCGACTGCGGCATCACGAGTGTTGCCTGCGCCGAACTCTGCAAAGAGTTGGGCGTGCAACTGATCATCACCGATCACCACACGCTCGACGATACGCTGCCGGACGCCGACGCGATCGTGCACCCGCGACTGCCCGGTACGCATTATCCCTTTGGCGAACTTTGTGGCGCCGGCGTGGCCTTCAAATTGGCCTGGTCGCTGTGTCAAAAGATCTGCGGATCCAAGAAAGTGACCGAACCCTTGCGGCGCTATTTGATGCAGTCGCTGTCGTTGGCCGCCATCGGAACCGTCGCCGACGTGGTCCCGCTGGTCGACGAAAATCGGATTCTGGTCACGCACGGCTTGCGAATGCTCGGCAACGAACCGTTGCCCGGTCTGGCCGAACTGATGAAGATCACCAAACTGGACGAAGCATCGACGCTGAACACCGAGAGCATCGCGTTCAACTTGGCGCCCCGGTTGAACGCTTCCGGTCGACTCGGACAAGCCCAGTTGGGCGTGGAGTTGTTGACGACAACCAACGCAGAACGGGCCACGGCACTGGCCGAATACATCGACCAGCTCAACAAGAACCGCGACAGCTTGCAGCGGAGCGTCACCCTGGCCGCTCAGAAGCAAATCAAAGAAAACTTCGACGCCGAAAACGACCCCGCGCTGGTGCTCGCCGGTGTCGGTTGGCACCAGGGCGTGATCGGAGTGGTCGCCGGTCGGCTGAGCGACAAGTACGCCAAGCCGGTGATCATCCTGTCGATGGATGCCTCCGGGAAAGCGGAAGCGGTCGGATCGGGTCGCGTCGGTGGAACGGCGATTGACCTGCACGCCGCACTGGCCAATTGCGCCGACCGGCTGGTCCGTTTCGGCGGACACAAAGCCGCCGCGGGGCTGACGATCGACGAACGCCAAATCGATGGGTTCCGCGAAGACTTTTGCGAAGCGATTTCCGAACAATGGACGGCCGGTGAAATCGAACCGGAGATTGTGATCGATGCCGAAGCGTCGTTCGGCCAATTGAATCTGAACACGATCAAGCAAATCGAAACCCT
>NZ_JBFHKV010000072.1:0-14738 GCF_041595215.1 Stieleria sp.
ATGCGTCCGGTCAAATCCGCTATGGGTTCATTCACGGCAACTGGGCGCTCGACAATTCACACCCTGACGGATGCCACTGTGGTGTCAATGACGAACTCACGGTGTTGCGCCAAACGGGCTGCTACGCGGACTTCACCATGCCCGCCGCCCCTCACCCGGCACAGACACGAACGATCAACAGCATCTACTACGCCATCGACGACCCCCAGCGACCGAAGTCACACGACAGCGGGATCCCGGCGAGCGTCGGTGCGGCGCGACCGCGGGACGGATTGCTGATGATCCAGGGACCGGTCGTGGTCACCCATCGGCGGCCTTGGCAGAAACCGCGGATCGAAAATGGCAACGTCGCCGGTTCACAACCGCTTGCCGAACAGCGGATCGACGACTGGCTCAAAGCACGCGTCATCGTGTCCGGTCACCCCCAGTGGCAGTTCATCAAGCTACACACGCACGGCGCGCTGGAAGCGAACACCGATGTGTGGTTGAGCCCACACGCGACGACGTTTCACGCCAGACTACGCGAAACGGCCGATCGTTACGGATTCAAGTACTACTACGTGACCGCAAGAGAGATGGCGGCGCTGGTCGCACAGGCCGAACAGGGGCTGACCGAACCGGTCTTCGACGAGGACCGGCTCGCGATCACGTAGCCGGGTCGGGCATGCAGTGCCATGCCACTTGACTGGGTGGTCAAGAAACGGGAGCAAACGGGAGACGGACCCCGATGAAGCGACCCACGAGACAAATGGGCCCACGGATGGCAGCGCGAACCCACGGATATTTCGGTACCTGTGATCCGCGGGATCGCCCGGTCATCGGTGGGTTTCTGATCGCTGGTCGTGAAAGCATGACCGCATTCCCTGGGGACAGCCGCTTGCCATCCCTTTCCTGATTTCCACCGATTTCACAGGGCACGGTGGCTGAGGGGAGAGGTAGGAAGATTTTTGGAGGTAGGAAAACTGGCGAAGTCGAATTGGATGATGCATTGCACCCTCTTCTTACCTCCGAACTTTCCTTACCCGTGTTCCGCGACGGCAAAAAAGCGAAGGGCCTTTACGCCACGTGTTGCGTCAGCTCGATCGCCGATTCCTGCGGTGGTGCCGAATCGAGTTTCTCGCTCTTCAACGGCACCGGTCCGATCATCGGTGCGTTAGCAGTGGGAATGCGAAGCCGCGATTTCGCTCTCAGTTTGAACGAGAGCTGTCCTGCGATGTACGGAAGCGTCGCCAACAGCAGTTTCAGATCTTGGAACAGGCTGGCGGTGCGAATGTACTGCAAATCACACGCGACTTTCTGGGGAATCCCCACGATCGATTCGTCGTATCCCAATTTCAATTGCGCCAGACCGGTGATGCCGGGCCGGACCCGAGTTCGTCGCAAGTAACCCGGCACTTCTTCGGCCAAGGTCGTCACAAATTCGGGGCGTTCGGGACGGGGGCCGACCAGACTCATGTCGCCCGCCAGCACGTTGATGAATTGTGGCAATTCATCCAGGTGGCAACATCTCAGCCAGCGGCCCGATCGAGTCACGCGTGAATCGTTTGGACTGCTCCAGACCGGACCGGTGTTCTTTTCGGCACCGGTCCGCATGGTGCGAAACTTCCAGATCCGGAAGTTCTTGCCGTTCTTTCCCACACGCACTTGGCGATAGAACAGGGGACGCCCATCGCACACTAAAATGATGAACGCCACGATCGCCATGATGGGGATCGCGACCACCATCAACAGCGCCGTGATCGCCCATTCGACGAACGGCTTGGCACGAAAGTACTTTGTCGGTATCACCATCGACTCGTCTGCCGGCTCAACCGTCACCGTCGACGGTGCTGCGGAGACAGTTTGATGCGGCGGATGGAGGAACAAGTCTGAATCCGCCGCAAGAGCCACGAGTGAGGGTACCGGGGAGGGCAAAGTGGGTTCTGTCATGAATGATTCACGTCCTCGGTTTTCGCTGTCATGGTGTCAGACTCCTTTGGTCCACCCTGGGGTTGTCCGTCCGCCTGGACCCGACGCAGTTCATCCTGCAATGCGTCGATTTCCAGACGGAGTGCCGTTTCGCTTTCGGTATCGTCTGCTGCGGGCGAAGCTGCCCGATCGTTCTTGGATCGATCGGGTTGCAAACGCAGCCCGCTTTTGCCCGTGCCTGAATGAAAAATGGATCCGCTGAGTGGGATTCCCGCTTGGCGGGCCGACTCTTCGCACAGCACCAGTTGATTCCAGCGGCTGTCATCGACGAACACGGCAAACACACTCGAATCGACTTCTTCGGCGAGCAGCGTCCCTTCGGTCGCCCCCATCCATGACGGGCCGTTGACGATGATCGCGTCGTAGCGTGACCGCAGGGCGTCGATCACCTGCCGCAAGGTCTTCGGATCAATCCATGCGTGATCGGCGTTCGGGGTCCCGATCGGCATGAAATCCACCTCATCGACATTGGTCGTCACCAACAGCGCCGCGATCGTCTCCACCGCGGGGGCTTGGTTGCCAATGGGGAGTTGCCGAATGCCGTCGGATCGCGATGCCCCGAGTGCGCGGCTCAGCTGGCCCCGGTCGGTATCGCAGTCGATCAATAACACTCGACGATGAAAACCTCCCAGGACGACTGCCAGTTCTTGTGAGATCAGGTGCCGCGACTCGTTCGCGACGCAACTGGTGACCATCAGGGTGACGCTGTCCGCGGAATCCTGGTTCCGCAAAAAGATCCTTGCCGCCGCCTCTCGCACACCGCCGCTGGTTTGTTTTTGCCGCAACCCGAAGCCGAACTTGGACTGTGAGGCCGCATAGGAATTCGTGCCAAAAACGGGCAAGCGTGATCGGGAAACCAGATCGCGAGGGGATCGCACACGGCAATCCCGCCATTCCAGATACCCGACAACAAACATGATCAGCATCCATCCGCCCGCCCCACTGGCGGCGGCCGCCCTCAACTGACGGGAATGATTCGCTTGTGTGGGCAGCGTGGCCAGGGACTGCAGGGCGACGCGCGACTGCGATCGACCTTCGATTCTGAATTCCTGCAGCGTCTTCCACAGTCCGTCGGCCAAGCGACTTTGTCGCTCAACCGCGTGACGGGACATGTCCAGCGGCACCGCGGTTTTCGGAGCAGCACGGACCACGACAGAATTCAACTCGGTCAAACGTTCCCGCAGAAACTCCTTCTCGCTGCGATTCAACTCAATTTGCTGCTTGAGTTTGGCAAACAACTGTTGGTGTTCCGATTGGGTCTGAATCTGCAACGTTTCGCTGATCTCGGCGCGGGTTCGTTGAATCAATTGCTCCAGTTCTTCGGCAAACCGGTCGCGTTGGTCCGTCAGACGTCGCATCTGTGGCGAGTCCGCACTGACGGCAATCTTCTCCATTTGCTGGCACTGCAGTTCCAATCCCATCAGCTGCTTGCGTGCGGTGCTGACCTCGTGGTTCTGCCGCAGTAGTTTCTCGACGACTTCTTCGCTGACCGCGGGTTGTCCCTCGTGACTTGCCTGCAGCTCGTCCAGCTGGCTTTGCAGTTGATTGCCCCTGAGCTGGGCCGCTTGCAACTGTTGGGCGTAGTCGCGATAAGACTGGAACTGCATCTCGTCACGAATCGTCAACGATTCCGAGCTGTCCGAACCCACCGACCGCGCGACGCTGTTGAGATCCTCCCAGAGCTTGTCCAGCTGCAGGTCAGCCGCCACCACCGCTTGTTCGAGTTGTGTTTCACGCAGCTTTCGGTCCGACATCATCCGGTGCGTGATTTCGTCCAGATACGCCCGGGTGATGGCGTTGCAAAACGCTTGGGCGACCAGCGGCGTTTCGTGATGCACCGTGATACTGATCACTTCGGATCCCGATTGGGTCTCGACCCGCAACAGCCCGTCCAGCCATTCGACTCGATTTCCAGCGGGAACCACGTGGGTCAACTGCTGAACTTCGTCGTCATCAAACGCGGCCGAAAGGACTTGATGGGATCGCACCAAAGCGGCCTGGGAGCGAAAGAACGCGAGGTCTTCTGACCGCGACGTCTGTGGGGTGAACACCACATTTTGCTTTTCGCGAACACGCACCAAGGCCTCGGCGTGATAGTTCGGCCGGATCCACGACCAGGCGACCATCGCCAGCGTGCCCGCCAGCACGCTGCCGACGACGAACGTCAGCGTCAGGTGATGACGGCAGGCCAACATCAGGTCGCTGAATTCGGGGATGCCGCGATAGATCGAGGCCCCGATCGCGTGGTGCATCAGAGGTGCTTGACCGTCAGACGCCGCCGCGCGGCGTCCCTCATCGGTTGGGGATTCGATTTGCATTGAGTTTGGTTAGTTGCTCGCTTCGTCTCAATCATCCGGCGTATCCGGTCGCCGCCTCTGGAGAACCAAACGCGTGTGGCGACCGAATCAGTGGTGGCACGAACCCCCTGACGAGTTTTCGTCATCTGGGGGTGTGCTAGTGAGAGAAATGCGCGTTCCCCGCAAAGGGGCATCAACCGCACGACTTTCAATCAACGGGACGTTCTCCGTGTTCGACAAACCGATCCGCGATTTGTGCAACACGCCCGCTGCGGTGAGGTTCAACCGACAAGCGAGCGATTTCGTTTCATCCGGCCCACGGCATGCCCAGCGATTCAAGCCGCCGCGGGTGTCCAACACCGCATGAGGTTTTGATGAGGTTTGTGGGGTGCATTTCATGATGCACGCCACGGTGCCCGGTGTTTTCAAGGGGATTTCGTGTCTCTGGCAGATGCCGGAATCGGTTTCGTTTCCATCGGACACCGCAAAGGACAGCAGCGGGCGTTCGGCTCGGCTAAACTGATGAGCCCCCGAAAGGATGTTTCCTCCATCCATCCCACCCAATGGCTCTCTCCATGAACGTGCGAACGATCCCCGGCGTTTCAGTTCTTGCTTGTTTGTTTCTCTCGTCGTCCGTTTTGGCCGACTGGCCGGCCTACCTGAACGGCAACGATCGCGCGGGCTTCACCTCGGAGCACTTGCCCCCTTCGCTACGACAGGCTTGGACCTACCGGTCGCCGGCCAAACCGGTCAAAGCGTGGTCGGGACCGCGTGAGGATCCGATCGAAGGCCATCAGATGAAGCATCGCGTCGATTTCGATGACGCGTTGCAAGTCGTGACGGCTGACGGCCGCGTCTACTTCGGCAGCACGGTCGATCATCGATTGCATTGTGTCGACGCGAAGTCGGGGCAGCCGATCTGGGATTTTTACACCGAAGGTCCGATTCGCCTGGCGCCGACGCTGGCCCATGGCAACGTCTACTTCGGATCCGACGACGGACTGGTGTATTGCCTGCGTGCGGCGGATGGAGAAGTCGTCTGGCAAATGCGCGTCGGACCTCAAGACGATCGATTGCTCTCGCGCGGAGAAATGATTTCGCGCTGGCCGGTTCGCACCGGTGTGCTGATCGACGGCGACACGGCCTACTTCGGTGCCGGCGTTTTTCCGCACGAAACGGTTTACCTTTGCGCCGTCAACGCGAACGACGGTTCGATCCTCTGGCGCAATGACACGATCAGCGAGCAAGACGCCGGGCGCAACGATCTGTCGCCCCAAGGGTACTTGCTAGCCAACGACAAATACCTGTACGTCCCGTCGGGCCGGTCGCTGCCGGTGGCGATTTCGAAAGAAACCGGAAAGATCGTGTTCCAACGCACACATTCCTGGCGGACCGATGCCGGTGGCGTCGTGGGCGGAACCAAAGCCTTGTTGGGTGACGGTCAAGTCTACGCCGGTGGTCCCCATCACTTTTTGGCGATGGACCAGAAGACCGGCAACGTCGGTGAATCCTGGATCAACGGCCGCCAGATGGTCTTGGCCGGCGAGCTTGCTTATTTGATGGATGGAGAAAAGATCTTTTGCGTCAATCGCGCCGAGCACGCCAAGGCGAGTCAAGAAAAGCAAAAGTGGTTCCTGAAACTTCGCGAGCGGCCGACCACTCCGGAAAAACTCGCCCACGCCAAACAGATGATGAAGGAGGCGATGAAAGGTGGCATCCTTTGGGAGTTCGCCAGCGACTTTGATGATGTGCTGATCGCGACCGAGAATGCGGTCATCGCCGGCGGCCTGAACGAAGTGGTGATGCTTGATCGATCCAACGGCGAAAAGCTGTGGCAAGCAAGCGTTGAGGGTAACGTGCGGGGACTGTCCGTCGGCGCCAATCTTCTGACGGTGAGCACTGACAGCGGAAACATCTACGCATACCGAAGCGATGTGACGACGGATCAAGCCGCAGCGTGGCCCGGTCCCCCTTCGGCACCGTTCCCCGCCGACGACCTGACCGAGTTCTACGAGACGGCCGCCCGGCAGATTCTGCAGCGGAGCGGTCAGCAGACCGGTTACTGTCTCGTCGTCGGAAATGGTCGAGGGCGATTGGCGTACGAATTAGCCCGGCAAAGCGAATTGACGATTTACGCCGTCGAACCGGACGCAGAGAAGGCGGCAGCGTCGCGCGAAGCGCTCCAGCGCGCGGGCATTCACGCCACGCGGATCACGGTGGTCAACACGCCGATCAACGACATGCCATTTTCCAATTACTTCGCCAACCTGATCGTGTCCGAGTCGATGTTGCTCGATGGTCAATTGCCGGGTGATCCCGAAAAGATCGCACGGCATCTGAAACCATGCGGCGGCGTCGTGATACTGGGACGTCCGGCCGGCGCGGCGAACTTGCCGGAAATGACGGCTGCGGAGAAGTCGCTTGCTTGGCTGACGCAGTTCTATCAACAGGAAGAAGGCGAAGTGGTCACGGGAGCGGATTGGCAACTGCTGCGACGTGGCAAATTGCCCGGCGCCGGGAACTGGTCCCACCAATACGGCAACGTCGCCAACACCTCCTATTCCGATGACCATCGCATCCGCGACGGACTTGGCGTGTTGTGGTACGGCGACCCGGGGCCGAGCGCGATGATCAATCGTCACGAAGCCGCCGGGGCGCCGCTTTCGACCAACGGCCGGATGTTCATCCAGGGAACCGACCGGCTGATGGCCTACGACGCCTACAACGGCACGTTCTTGTGGGACTATGAAAATCCCGGCGCGATCCGTACCGGTGTGTTCAACAATCGCGAAACTCACAACCTGGCCGCCAGTGATGACGCACTCTACGTGGCGATCAACAACCAGTGCATCGCGCTCGATGCCGCGACCGGCACGGTCAGTGCGACCTACCAAACCCCCGAATCACCCGACGGCGTGCAGCGTGCCTGGGCGTATTTGGCTTACGACGACGGACAGTTGTTCGGCACCAGCACGATTCGCGAAGAACTGGAACAACGGATGCGTCGACGCGGCTTGACCGTTAAAAGTCAGACCGATGCGGTGTTTGCGGTCGATACCGAGACCGGAGAGCGGATGTGGACGTATCGTGGGAGCAATATTCTGCACACGACGATCGCAATCGGACCGGAGCGGATCTATTTCATTGACAGTTCGATCACGCCCGAAGAACGTCAACAGCTGTACCTGAAAGACAAGAGCGACTTGAAAGCGTTGACCGGTGAAGCGGCTGAGCAAGCCGAAGCGGAGATGAAGAACTATGACGTGCGGTTGGCCGTCGCGCTGGATCGCCGCAGTGGGGAAAAGCTGTGGGAGAAACCGGTTAACGTCACCGACACCACCAACGTCAGTGCCGGCGGCGGCAGTTTGACCTTGATGGTGGCCGACGGCCATGTCGTGCTGTGTGGCGCCAATGCGAACGGGCACTATTGGAAACAGTTTCTCTCGGGACAATTCGACCGCCGCAAGTTGTTGGTCCTCGACGCCGCCGATGGCACCGAACTGTGGTCCAAGAACGCCAATTACATGAACCGACCGGCCGTCGTCGGCAACGAGATCTATGCCGAACCGTGGGCGTTCAACTTGCACACCGGCGAGCCGAAGACACGGCCGCACCCGTTGACCGGCGCCGACAGCCAGTGGCGTTTTAGTCGCCCGGGGCACCACTGCGGCGTCATCACTGCGACGCCGAACATGATGTTCTTTCGCTCCGGCTTCATCGGCTATTACGATTTGTACGAGGACAGCGGCACGCGGCATTTCGCCGGTCAGCGACTCGGTTGCTGGGTCAACGCCATTCCCGGCAACGGGCTGGTGATGATCCCCGAAGCCAGTGCGGGCTGTGTCTGTCAATTTTCGATCGCATCGACCGTGGTGATGGAGCCGAAAACGGAAAACAAGTCCTGGGGGATCTTCAGTGCCGTGGGTCCGACCACACCGGTCAAACGGATCGGCATCAACTTCGGGGCGCCGGGCGACCGCAAAGAAATCGCCGGCCGGGAGTGGTTCGGCTATCCCAGACCCAGCAGCCGGGCGCGGTTGGAGTTCGTTTTCGATTTGAAACCGCAGCTGTCCAGCGGCGGGGGCTGGTACAGCCGCAATCTTGAATCGGTCGAACTGGGGGATTCGGACAAACCCTGGGTTTACGCTTCGGGGGCACGGGGGCTGAAACAATTTGAAATCCCGCTGCTGGGAAAAGACGATCCGAAGGCGACGTATGACGTCAAGTTCTTGTTCGCCAACTTGGACGAATCCGATACGGGCGCGTTTGCGATCAAGCTACAATCAGAAATCGTGAAGTCAGGGATCGTCATCGCGGCGACACCGGGGCAACCGGCCAAGTCGCAAACGATTGAATTTTCCGACATCACGGTCAACGACAAACTGTTGGTTGAACTGGTTCCCGAAGATCCGTCACGGCTGCCGATCGTGTCGGGAATCGAGGTCACACGAAAGGAATAGCCATGAACCCCTCCAAACAATCACTCCCCAGCAAAGCAACCGCACTGGTGTCGATCGCACTGCTCTCGATCGCACTGTTTTCGGTCTCGTTGGCTGCGGTCGCCGATGCCTGCCAGGTCCCGGTGTTCCGCTACGCCTTGGAGCGTTGGCCGGCGGACAATTATGAGCTTGTTGTGTTGCACGACGGCCCGCTTGACGATGCGGAATCGAAGCTCGTCGAACACTTGCGGGCGTCCGATCATCAATCGTCGGTTTCGGCCAACTGCGGCGTCAGACTGATCGAAGCGGCCACGCTTCAAGACGAGCAGCTGAAATCGGCGTGGGCAAAACATGGCCAATCCGGCAAACCGGTTTTGGTGTCGCTGTATCCCGTGACGGCTCAAGAGGTCCCCGATCGTCTGATTGCCGCGGCGCCCTTGAACTCGGAATCGGTCGGCAACCTGGTCGACTCCCCGATCCGACAGGAAATCGCAAAACGGTTGGTCGGGGGAGAGTCTGCCGTTTGGATCTTTGTGCCCTGTGGTGACCCCAAGCAAGACGAGCTCGCGCTGGGCAACCTGACACGCTTCGTGCAGCAAAATGAACAATCGTTGGAGTTGCCCGAGCAGGAAGAGGTCGAAGACGAGCAGGAATTGCTGGAGCAGTCGGCGATCGACCTGCGATTGGATTTTTCGATTCTCACCCTCCGACGCGATGACCCCGCGGAACAGTTTTTATTGAAGATGCTGTTGGCCAGTGAGCCGGATCTGGAGGGACTCGATCAACCGATGGCGTTTCCGGTGCTGGGCAGGGGCCGTGTGCTGTACGCCCTGGTCGGCAAGGGAATCTCGGAATTGACGATCGGATTGGCCTCGCGTTTCATCATCGGCCCCTGTTCCTGTCAGGTCAAAAATCAGAACCCCGGTTTTGACCTGTTGATGGCGGTCGACTGGGAAACGAAAATCGGTACGGCAAAGTTGAGCGACCCGTTGCCGGAGACGTCGGCGGCCCCGGTGCTGCTGACCATTCCGCCCGGACGAAAAGCCAAATAATCCGCTGTAACTGATTGTGAATGCTTCAGTTACATCAACGAGTTTTTTTTTGGCGGGAGGGCGACAGCGGGATGTCGATTGAGTCGATGTTCTGAATTCAGCGCCATGATCTTAGCCCGACGCGTGAGCGAGGGACGCCGCACTGCCCCTTGCTGACGCATGCGGGCTTCAATCGACAGCCCGCCAGCCCGAGACCGCGATTCGAAGCGTCGTTTTCTCTCGGTGGGGCCCGAAGCCTCGCGCCCGTCGGCTGAGATTCGTTTGACATCAGCCGGTTCGCGCCAGCGTCCGGGCGCCCCTCACTGTCGATTGAACGGTATTGGGTTCGCGACGTTTCGCTAATTCCCTCCCGTGCCAAAGTCGCTGGCATGGGGCGCGTTCGGTCGGCCTTTGGGGAAAGAAAGGATTCGCTCGAGCCGATCGCAACTGCTGCGTGAGCGTGGAAAAACCGCGGTTCTGATCCGGTGCCGCGTCGGCGATCCGAGGCGGAGACTCCGCTGAGAGTTCCCCCGGCGGGTCAACGGCGTGTCGATAAGGTATCATCAAAGTCTTATCCTATTGCCCGCCGGGACCATTTATTTGATTCCACCAAGGTTGCTTTCCATGACCACCGTCCTGATCGTCGATGATTCCGCCGTCTGCCAGCGAGTCGCCGGCGCCTGTGTCCAAGCGGCTGGATGCGACGTCCGCTATGCCGCCGATGGATGTGAAGCCCTTGAATCGGTCAACACGGAAAAGCCCGACATTGTGTTGACGGACCTGCAGATGCCCAAAATGGACGGGCTGGAGCTGGTCGAACGGCTTCGCGACGTGTATCCGCAATTGCCGGTGATCCTGATGACGGGATTCGGCAGCGAAGAGGTGGCCGCCCGCGCGCTGCGGGCCGGGGCATCAAGTTATGTGCCCAAGGAGAACCTCAGCAAAGGACTCAGCGAAGCACTCCGCACCGTCATGTCGGTGGTGCATGCGATTCAGGAGCGGGAAAAGGTCTTGGCCTTCTTGGAGGAGAGCCAGTCCCGTTTCGTTTTGGGGTATGAACCCGGTGGGACCCAAGCGTTGGTGGGCTATCTGCACGAACAACTGAAGCTGCTGAACTATTTTGACGAATCGACATTGGTGCAACTGACGACTGCGCTCAGCGAATCGATCACCAACGCGATCGACCACGGCAACCTGGAATTGGACTCCGACTTGCGTGAAGAGGACGACGGTTCCTATCGTGATCTCGGTGAAGAGCGGATTCAACAGCCACCGTATTGTGATCGGCGGGTGACCGTGATGGCGACGCTGACACAGTCCGAGGTCAAGTTTGTCATCCGAGACGAGGGGCCAGGATTTGATCCGTCTTCCTTGCCCGACCCGACCGACCCGGAGAACTTGCTCAAGGCCAGCGGCCGAGGCATCATGCTGATTCGTACCTTCTTAGACGAAGTCACGTTCAGTGAAAAAGGCAACGAAGTCACCTTGATCAAACGTCGCGATTCCATCGACGGCGACGCGGAGAGCTGAGACAAGGAGACAAGGAGATTGGATACGCGGGGGTGAACGGATTCGATTAGGATCTTGGTTTGAGGATTTCAGCAAGAGCTATCACTCGAGCCCTCCACGCGCCCCGACTTCGGCATCGACATGATTTGGAACCACCGGAAACGCCATCGCCCGATTTCGGTGCGTCCGATTGAACGACTCGAATCACGATCGTTGCTTTCGGCCGATTTCGCTGTTCCCGTGGGCGATTTGCAGATTGATCCGATCTCCGATCATGCCCATCACGAATCTGTCGTCGCATCGGCCTTGTCCGGCGACGGGGATGTGCACACCGCTCACCAGCAGAGCGCCCTGCTAGGCGCGGACGCCCCGCAGAACGCCTCGTCACCCAACCTGCGTTTGATCACCGGATACGTCCGCGACGGGCTGGGCAATCCGATCGCGGCGCCTTTCTTGGGGCAGCGACTGGCGATTCAAGTTCAGTTCGAAACAACGGATCTGCCTGCCGGTGCGTCGTATGCGTTTCACTTCACCGTCGATGGGGTGACGCTCGGCAGCGGAATCGTGACGACCGGCGCGGGGCAGTCAATCCACACCGGGTTTCGTTGGCGGGCCGGCTGGTTTGCCACGCCGGGCACCCACAACGTGGTCGTGACCGTCGACGCGTTTAACACCATTTTTGAAAGCGACGAAACGGACAACACGTTCAGTTTCAGCTTCACCACGGGGCAGGCGACGTTCGCCCAGCCGTTGATCTGGCCTGTGGAAGGCGTCCCCTACTCCAACCACGCCTTCCTGAATTACGTCGACGTCGATCCGACCACGGGAATCCGGGACTTTCGTGGCGGCAGCTATGCATACGACGGTCACTCGGCATGGGACATCGCCGTGCGGGGGTATGACGAGCAGGATGCCGGCATCGAAATCTATGCCGCCGCCGACGGAGTGGTCATCGACACGCATGACGGCGAGTTCGATCGTCAAACCAACTTGGGCCCCACTTTCCCTCCGGTCAACTACGTCGTCGTCGATCACGGTGACGGCTGGACGACCAGGTACGTTCACCTGCGGCGTGATTCGGTTCAGGTCGCCGTCGGTGACGCCGTCTCCGCCGGCGACAAACTCGGCTACATGGCCAGTTCCGGTTGGTCCGACATCACGCATCTGCACTTCGCGCTCGAGCATCACGGGTTCTCCGTCGAACCCTGGTACGATCCATCCGTCTTCCTGGATGCCTCGGTCGCTTCACTCCACCACATCGGCGAGAGTCAACACGTGCTCAGCAACGGGATTTCCAACGTTCCCGTCGCGGCGCATGTCCGCGAAGGCACTTCGCAGGTCAGCGTTTTTCAGCAGCAGCCGGGACAGCTCGTTTACACGTGGAATTGGTTTTCCGGTGTTGAACAGGGGGATGTGATCCACTTGGATTGGCGGCGACCGGACGGATCGGTGTTCTGGGTCAATGAAACCATCGCGGGAAATGATTGGGCACATCAGTGGCGTTGGTATTCTTATCGTTTTCCCACCACGCCCGAACTGGGGACGTGGACCATTGATGTCCTCGTCAACGGCAACAAACTCGCCGAGCAATCCTTCGTCATTGCGGCCCAAGGTGTTCCCGAGGCTCGTGTTTTGCAAGCTGGCGCATTGATCGTTGACGACCGCGTCACCCCGATCGATTTCGGGACAGTCCCGCAATCGTCGTTCGCTCCATCTCAGAACTTTACCGTCGAGAATCACGGCGAAGCGGTTCTCAACATCGGCGAGGTCTCGGTCCCGGCCGGTTACACCATCACCGATCCGCTTCCGACTTCCTTGGCCGCCGGTCAATCAGACACGCTGACGGTTCAGCTCGCGACCGCGACACCAGGTCACTTCGCTGGTCAGGTGCGAATCGAAACCGACGATGATGACGAAGGCGTCTACGAGTTCTCGGTCGAAGGAATCGTGACCTCCACCACGCAGCCGCAGCAGTTGATTCTGGGGATCAATGAACGAAAAGAACCCGAAGGATCGACGCTGTTTGGCAACGTCCGGCGCAGCGACCACGGGGCGGGGATGTCGCAACCGTTGGTGGTGAATCTGGTTTCGGACTCTCCATCGGTTTCGGTCCCCGACTCGGTCACGATCCCGGCGGGTAGCGATCGCGTGATCTTCCCGATCGTGACCATCTCGGACGGCGTCACCACGGGCGATCGTGTCGTGCAATTGTCGGCGACCTCCGCGGTCACACCGGCCGCCAAAAATGAATTGCTGTTGATTGACGTGCCGCAGCCGCCAACGATCGTCGATGTCATCGTCAATGCCGGTGACCCCTCGAGATCGTCGCTTGATTCGGTCGCGGTTCAGTTTGACCAAATCGTGAGCATCGATTCGTCCGGCCCCGATCCGGCAGTTGAGATTGTCAATCGAGCCACGAATGCTTCGGTGCCGATTGACACGCTGGTATCGATCGTGAACGACAAGACGGTTTTGGAAATCAGTTTTTCGAACCCGGCTGGAATCGCTGACGCCAACTACATGCTGAATCTGGATGCCCAGTTGATCTCGGCTTCCGGTCTTCTGCTGGACGGAAACCGAAACGGTGTCGCCGATGGAGACGATGATTTTCAGTTCGGCGCCGAATCGTCCGATGCGTTCTTCAAGTTCTATGGCGACACCGACGGCGACCGCGATGTCGATGGTCAGGACTATGGTCGCTTCGGTCTCAGTTTTTTGAAAACAACCTCGCAGGCGGGGTTTGACCCCCGTCTGGATTCTGATTTCGACGGCGACGTGGACGGGCAAGACTACGGTCGATTTGGAATCCGGTTTCTGAGGACGATGCCGCATTGACGCGTGATTCACCGGTTCTGCCGGCTTTATTGAGTTCATCGTGATGCCGACGCACGTTCGACTCGGGAGTGCAGCCGGTGGTCTGTTCTTTCTTCTCGTCCGAGGTGATTCGTGCCCGATCTCGTCACCGTATCCAACGGCAAACGCTTCTTCCGCATTCCGACCGAACAGCTTTCCCAGGCTCGTCGCGCGGGGTTCTATCGGCCGGCGGTGTTGAGTCGAACGATTGTGTCGGACGGGACACAGATCTTCGAGATCCCGATCAGCGATCTCTCGGCGGCGTTGGCCGACGGGTTTCGCGACGTGCTGGCGATTGAACGACCGTCGATCGTCTGCGATCCCATCGACTCGACCAGCATGTCCCCCGACGAGCGTGGCAGCGGGGGGGCCGATGCGGCCACGACCGAAACCGAATCAGAGGGCATCTCCGCCTATCGCCGAGCGGAGTTGGAGCAGCAGGCCTTGCACGAGCAGCTGCGAGCGGACGTCGACTCAGCCTCGTTGATCTGGAAACCCGTTGCACTGATGCGGCTGTGGTGGTTCGAACAGCGTGAGGGATTGGTGGCGCAATTCCGAACCAGCGGATTGAGCATCGCGCTGCATGTCGCGCTCTTGTTGCTGTTGTCGACCATCTTCTTGGTCGAGGAGCAAATCACCAA
>NZ_JBFHKV010000073.1:0-14721 GCF_041595215.1 Stieleria sp.
AGCTACCAAATGACCGGCAAGGAACTGTACGTGAGGGCGTTGGTCACCAGCGACCAGCCACACGTCGATCCGTCTTTTAAAGACCAGATGCAACAGGCTTGGACCCAGCCGGTCGGCTGGTCAAAGTAACGAATGCTGATTGCGTAGCTGCCGTCGCCAGACGGCTGCCTTTGGGGGCAACGCTGTGAAGCATTTATTCCCTGCGTTTGACGAGGTGTTAGCGGCAGGGCGCAAGCCCAATACCGCTAAATCGAGATTTGTACGTGGTCGCGGAACGGTCCGCTCGGTTTAGGTGGAAGGCGATCACTGTCGTGTTTGGTCGGTCTGGCTTTGGATCGCTTCTTGATTTTGCGAGGGTTGATTCGATTGGTTCGCGGTGGCATTTTCTCCTCGGCGATCTCGTTAATTAGGTTACGCAGCCACTGCTTGGATTTCACACGGCTCTTCTTGACGTCGGGCAGTCGCGCCATCAAGACGTCCAACGCTCCAGTAAACGAAATGCCGATCGGCTCGACCTCGGCCACTTCGGCGGCGCGAAAGATGAGCAACCGTAGAATGTAATGGCTCAGCAGTTTTCCCCAGATCTCTTGGCGGACCATCGCGGGAGATTGACTTCGCAGCATCTTGGTCTCGCCCAGAGCGACCTTCCACTCCGAAAACGCGATTTCCTCCTCCCAGCGAACGTGGTACAGCTCAATTTGTTCGACCGCCGGATACTTTTCGGCATCAAGAAGGCTGGTCAGCAAGACGTGTACCTCTCCGCAACCGGGACGGTTGGGATCACGGTGCGTGTAGCGGATGACGCGAATCGTTTTGCCGACACGACGCAGCTTGCGGTCGTTCTTTCCGAGGTAGATCGTTGATAAGTACGAACCGTCGGCCAGTACTTTTTCGACCTCAAAGACCTGGCCTTTCTTGCAGCGAATAAGAAACGGAACCTGTTTCTGCAGCAGGGGATAGATGATCGGGGCGACACCGAAATGTCGGTCCGCCAACAGCAACATCTTGGGCGTGAGATGTTTCAGCAGGGAGTGTGTCAGCGTCTGTTCGCTCTGGTGATAGGTGCCGATGATGCTTCGCCACAGCACCCTGGTTCCCAACTCGCACAACGTCACGACTCTGGCTTTTGGGAAAGCTCCGTGAGAGGTTTGATTCGATGGGCGACCGAAGGCTTCCCGATTGGCGTCGGTGTCAGGACAGTCCAGCAGGGTTCCGTCGATGCCTACTAACCGCAGGCCTTTGTAGAAGGCGAAGGGGTGCTTGATCGGCGAGAGCGCCAGGAAGTTGACAACGGCATCACAGAGTTTCTCGATCACGCTGGCGGCGAGTCGCTTGCGCGCCATGGTGATCGTCGTCGAGGAGGGAGTTAGCAGCCAGGGAGCTGCGAAAAGGCGAAAGATTTGGCGATATTTCTTGCGAGGGAAGAGCCCCATGCCGACAATGAGCCAGACGAGTTGCTGGTTGTCGATTCGTTTGCAGTAGCGAGTTTTAAGATGCTCGCCGATACTGCGGTCGATGGTCTTCTGAGAGAGAACGCATTTGAGGCCACGAAGCCGAGCAGAATCCTTGAGGGCCGCCGGAACGGTTTGAAACATGTCGCATTTCCTTTGCGTGATTGGGCGTAGACACCACAATTATGCGGGGAAATGCGACTCTTTAGATATATCGATTTAGCGGTATTGGGCGCGAGCCCTCCGGTCTTTCAAGGTCGCACCGGACGGCTCGCGCCGTTCCGCTAACACCTTCAGTGCCGAAGTCGGTGGCGATGAGCGTACGCCACTTGTGGGCTTAGGCGGTGGGTTGCCGGCGGCCGAGGTTGCCGTAGCGGTGGTAGTCGTGGGAGATCGATTGCTCGTTGAGGTAACGCAGCATCTCGATCTCGGCGTCATCGACCACCGTTTCCGCGATGATGCTGATGAACGCCTGTCGGCAGGCATCATGCAGCAGCGTCGGCAGTTGCTTCGTCGCAGTCAGCACGCGTAGACGATCGACGCGGCCGTCGGAGATTTCTTCCGCCAACGCTTCGTCGGATTCCTGCACCCATTCGCATCGCCACGAGCAGACCGCGTTGTCGATCAGGTGTTCGGAAATGCGTTCCAGTACCGGGACCAAATCCGAGGACTCGTTGCAGAGCGAGTAGGTCACCGGGCATTTCGCCGCCGCCGCGGCGAGCATGGAGACGGCCAGGTCGTCTGCCGTTTCGTTTCCTTGTAGCCGTACGCGAAGTTGTCCCACCGGCAGATAACGTCGCCAATTGTCTTGGCCGATCAACCGAACGTGATCGTGCATCGAGCCGGTCAATTGACCGGCGGTCCGTTTGGCGGACGTGGCGAATCGCGTCGCGCGGTCGATGTCGATCACGTCTGCATCGAGCCCGCCGATCGCTTCGAGCGCGTCGTCGACCGACGTGGTTTCAGTGGTCGTCGGTGGGTTCTTGGCAGCGTCGTGATCTTCATTCGACTTGGTGGAGTCGGTGTTTTCGAGTCGCATCAGCGGCAGCACGTAGTGCGGGCCACCGGCTTTGGCGCCCGGACCATAGCCGCTGCTGCCGATGCCGCCGAAGGGTTGTCGCAAGACGATGGCGCCGGTGGTGGGACGATTGATGTACAAGTTGCCGGCGCGGATGTTGTCTCGCCAAAGTCGCTGCTCGCGATCGTCCAAACTTTCCAGCCCGCTGGTCAGGCCGTAACCGGTCGCGTTGACCATCTCGATCGCTTCTTC
Organism: Stieleria sp.; assembly: GCF_041595215.1. Taxonomy (NCBI): domain Bacteria; kingdom Pseudomonadati; phylum Planctomycetota; class Planctomycetia; order Pirellulales; family Pirellulaceae; genus Stieleria; species Stieleria sp. Next base: position 2,722 of record NZ_JBFHKV010000073.1, read on the forward strand.
GAGTCGTGTGAAGGACATCACGCCCAACACTGGACCGAACAGTTCGGTGCGATGGGTAAAACTTCCTCGACGTACGTTCCACTTGATTCCCGGTCGATACAACTGGCGATTGTCACCGACCCGGCGCGGCATCACCAACCACTCTTCACCGGATTCCAATTCCTTGATGCCTTGTTCCAGCACGCCGCTGGGCGGACGAATCAAGGGGCCGACCCGAGAGGACATATCCCACACCGAGCCGACCGGCAAGCTTTCGGCGGCATCGGCCAACGTGTTTCGAAAGTCGGCATCGTTGTAGAGTTCTTGATCGAGCAACAGCAACGACGTCGCGCTGCATTTCTGTCCCGAGTGACTGAAGGCACTGTGCAAGACATGTTTGATCGCCAGGTCACGGTCCGACAAGGAGGTCACGATCGTTGCGTTCTTGCCGCCGGTTTCTGCGATCAGCTGTAATTCGGGACGCTGTCGCAGCATTGTTTTCGCCGTCTCGGTCCCGCCGGTCAGGATCACCGCGTCGATTCGCGGATCGTCGACCAACCGTTTGCCCGCACCGGAACCGCTGCAGGGGACCAGTTGCAGTGCGGTTTCGGGAACGCCGGCGTCCCAGAAACATTTCGCCAACCGATAGGCCGGCAAAACGGTATCGCTGGCGGGTTTCAAGATCACGGTATTGCCTGCGGCCAGCGCGGCAACCACGCCGCCGCAGGGGATCGCCAGCGGGAAATTCCAGGGGCTGATCACCGCCACGGTTCCGCGCGGCGAGGCCGAGAATGGGCTGCCCGGCCGTCCGGCACGCTGCAGGTAAGGCCGGACGGTCAACGGATAAAACTCGGTGAAATCAATCGCTTCGCTGACTTCCGGATCGGCTTCGGAGATTAATTTTCCCCCGTCGATCATCATCGCGCCGATCAGTTCCCCCCGCCGCGCACGCATGTTCTGTGCGGCCTTGCGAAACAATTCGTACCGAGCGTCCCAAGACATCTGGCGCCAACGAGCCGGATCGTCGCTGGCGCAGCTGATCGCATCGTCGACATCTTGCGCCGTCGCTTCGGTAAAACGACAAGCCACGTGACCGGGGCGCGAAGGGTCCATGGATTCGCGCAGCACACGAGCGTGGGGAGCGTCGGAAGAACCGGACGGTGCATCGGGGGCGCGCGTCTGGCCGGCGATGTTCAAGGGGACGTGTTCGGCGGAATCATCGCAGCGGGGCTTCCAATCCGCCACAATCGATTCGGCCCACTCGCTGTGCTGCGTGAGTGCCCAATCGGTGTCCGGTTCGTTGACGTAGGACCTCCAGTTCGCCGCGGCGGCCGGTTGGCTGGGAGGCGTTCGTCGGTCTTGGTTGCGACGAGGCGCCGTCGCGACACTGTCGATCATTGCCAGTGATTCGCGAAAGCCGTCGGCAAGCCGGTCCCACGTGTCTGAGTCGGGGGTCAGGCGGAACGAATAACGCAGGAAATTGTCTTTCCCGGTATTCTCATCCAAACGGCGGATCAGGTAGCCGATCGCGTTGATGAAGTCTTCGCGGCGACAGGCCGGGGCATAGAGCAGCATTCGGGGAGCGGATTCGAACAGCGCGCGTCGTTGGTGATTGGCCATCCCCTCAAGCATTTCGAATTGCATTCGGTCCAACACCGTCGCTTGCAACGCGTCGTTTGTCTCGACACCGCGGCGTTGGGTGCGAGAGCCCCAGAGCATTGCCAGGGCGATGTCGAACAGGTTGTGCGATGCGACACCGATCAGCAGATGACCGTCGGCGGCGGCCCGGATCATCGACCGCAGCATGCGTTTAAAGTTCGCGTCGGTCTGCGTCTTCTGCGTGTACGGAGTCTGTGGCCACCCGCCCACGGACGCTTCGACGCGTTCCATTTCCATGTTGGCGCCCTTGACCAATCGGACAGTGATCGGAACGCCGCCGGCGCGGACCCGTTCGGCTGACCACTCAATCAGATGGGTCAGCACGTCGAAGGAATCGGGGATATAGGCTTGCAAGGCGATGCCGGCACGCACTTGTTCCAGCCCCGGTCGGCCGAGTGTTTCGGTGAACGCGTCGGCGGTCAGATGCAGATCGCGGTATTCCTCCATGTCCAGATAGACGAATTTGGAACTGACGGTTCCGTCGGCACGGGTGAATCGTTCCCGCGCCGCGGCGCGATAGAGTAACTCCAATCGATCCGACACGACCGCGACGGTGTGGCGACGTGCGATCGTCGAGATCTGACTCAACAGGGTCGAGAGCTTGACGCTGATGCAAGCGATCTCGGGGATTTGCAAAGCGCGCAAATAGTTTTGCAGTCTGGCGTTGGCGTCGTCTTCCCCCAGCAACGACTCGCCCAAGAAGTTCACGTTCATCAGCACGCCGGAATCCTGACGCGCGGCCAAGTGTTCGCGCAGCGGTTGTTCCTCCGCCGGCAGGATCACGTTCGCCGTTTCTTGCCGCATCTTGTCCTTGACCAGCGGCACAGCGACTCCGGGCAAGTAGCCACCGAAGGTCTGGAATCCGCGGAGCATCGTTTGTTCGAGCGGGCTGAAAAAACGCGGCACGCCCTGAACGTCCAAGATGTGCGTCAACTGATCGGCCACCCGAGCGGGGCTGTGCGTGCGAAACGCCTGGTCGGTCATCTCGACCAGCGTGGCTTTGTCACCGGGGCGACTGATCATCCGATCCAGTTCGGCTTGTTGATGGCGTTCCTGAGGGGTTTGCAGGGCACGCGATCGCAGCAGCAGCGCCTTGGCAATCTCGATCGCCGCGTCGGCATCGTCGTCGAAGTGGTCGTCTGCGATCGCCAATAGCGTGGCGAGGTCCAGCGGGGTGTCACTCATCGCACAAGGTTCCCAGCGTGAAGGTCGAGAGAGAGTGGAATCGTTTTATCACAGCAAACGAAGGTGTGTCGCCCCGTCGCTGGTTCGAACCGGCGAGGTGGGTCGGTGATCGGCCGCTCTCGGCGATCCTACGGGGCAGGGATGACCGTAGAATGGGTGTCAACACAGGTAGACACAGGAGGCGGCAGTGCCAACGCAAGTTGGTGTTCTGCTAGGGACATCGATTGTATAGCGGCGGCTTTCGGCAACCAATTTAGATTCTCTCCCCCTGGGAGAGACGGCGTTTGCGCGGCAAGCAAACGCCAGAGAGGGCGCACGCTGAAAAAGTCTTGGCACCCTCCCCCAGGATTCGTTCTAATCGAGTCCCATCACGGGATCACCTGAGGGACGACAAGGTTTTGACGGCCGATGAATCCCTGTTCCTCCTCATAGGTGGCTAGATCGCAATTCGTTATCCGATCGATGTTTGAGTTATTGGAATGATCAATCCGTATCAGGCATCGCAAACTTCGATCGAGCCAGCATGTGCGCCACCGCTACCGAGAACCGCGTCTCGAAAACTTGTCGACGCAGTGCTGATGTGGTTTGGTGTACTGTTCGGGGCACATGCCGGCGTCGCTTTAGATGAAGGGTTCAACATTCAAGCGGCTGCCAACCGAGGGTTGTCGAACCCACTGCAAACGCTCTACTTTTTCTTGCCGGTCGGAGCATGCGTGATCGCCACCGTCGCTTGCTGGTCGCGTGTCCGATTCCATGGTCAGAACCAATACCATGTGCTGAAGGGAATTCGATTTCCAGGCGGGGTCATCATCGGTTGCGCAACGTACTTGATTGCCAGTTGGCTTGAGCCGGCGCAGATTTTCATTCCGCTTGTCGTCTTGATTGCGACCAGCGTGATTTACCTTGAAGTCGAGAGTTTGATTTGCAAATCTGTCTTGATTTCGAAGCCCATGGAATCTGGAATTTCGGATCACGGAGCGTAATGCTAACGCCAGCTTCGTGAGTCGAATGGCCACTGGTCGTCAGCGATGTGAAGCGTTCGCCGTCTTGATCTCTGGTGGCCCATCGTGTGAGCCGCCGGGAGGGAGACTCATTTGTTGCAGCAGCCCGAGAAGGGCGACAGAGTCCATGACGCGGCGTCGATTGGGTGCGTACTGTGTCGGCCTTCCAGGCCTGCGCAAGCGTTGCATTGGGAGTCCGGGCCCTGACGGGCCCGGCAATCACTCTGTCAGCCCGCTGGGCTTTTGCATCCTGGGGGGCTGGACCTTGATTCGACACCCTCCGGGCAACGCTGTGACCCGTTCAGAAAAAGATCATCGTGCGACCGTGCGGCATTGGATTGCCGGGACAAGCCGCGTCTGCGTCACTACCGCTGGCGGATCGAGGCTTCGCCGTCGAGGTTGCGGACGCTGCGGAACGTGGCTGCCGGCAGGCCGTCGGAGGCGGCCGCGGGCGAGGACGGCAACAGCACTGAATTCCAGGCCGCCATCCAGCGACTCGGCGGTGCCAGCATCGCCGTGACCCGGGCGGCGTCGATTCGCTGGGCAGGCGGCGCGGCGATCGGGCGACCGCGCGAGTACAACACGACGTTGTCACCGATGCCGGTCAGCGTCATCGTTTCATCTCGGATGTCGAAATCGAGCGCCAGTTCACATTCGATCCCGTTCGGATTGGGAACCAACTCCCGTTCGTCGACCGCCATCGCCAAGTGGTCGCGCATCGCCATCAGCAGTGGGGTTTTGATCCGCAAATTCGCGGGCTTGGTCGATTGCAACGTGCCGACCAAGTGCACCGACTCGCCCGGATCGATCACGCAGCGACGGAAATGCAGTGCCGCCTGGCCGATCACACGATGCGGCAGGTGGTCGGTCAAGTCGTTCAGGCTGAGCTTGGTCAACGACGACGAGCCCAAGTCAAACGACCAGCCATGGGTGGTTTGCCGGCATGCGATCACGCCGGTGAATTCTGCCCTCGGACCGAGGTGCTCGATCGCCGGTGCGTACTCGGCCAGCGCGGAGCAGGGTAGGGCGGTGCCGTCGGTCGACAGCACCAGTTCGGTCGCCGGCACCTCGCGGTCGCGATCGCGAAACAACTCGACCCGGATTCGCGGACCGATCTGACGGGCGGTGTTCTCCGCGCGGGCGATCAAACGCACGCTCTCGCCTTCGGGTGTGATCGTTGCCGAAACGTCCAACGGAGGCATCGATCCGGAGCGGCTGAGAATGCTCACGTCCGTCGCCGCAATCGAGATCGGCAGCACCGTTTGCGCCGGTCGGCTGATCAAGCGGTCATGCAGCATCGTCCAGGCATGGCCCAGACCGGCGGACTGAAATTCCGGCTGGTGCAGCACCATCGCCACGTGATCACGTTCGTGGAGGTAGTCGATCAATCGGATGGTCACGACGTGTTGCCGCGTATCCGGATCGCTGACCCGCACATTCTTCAACACGTATTTGCCCGGGGCGATCCGCCGACAGGTGTCGATTTGAAACACCAACCCCGTCTGCAAATTAAGATGGTGCGTCAGCTCGGCCAGCTTGCGTGACTGGTACCACGACGTCCAAGTGACCAGGATCGAGAACACAACGATCGAGGTCGGGACCGCGCAGCAGAAAACGAACAGCAATCGAGCGACGGCTCGCTGGGTCCGTTCATGCATCCATGCAATCCCCTTTGGTGGCGACAGTTCACCCGAGATTCTAGGTGGCAGGCCGGGGACAGGGGTAGATCGGTTCGGTGGCCGAGAGAGATTCGCGGCAAGAGAGTTTTGCTAGCAAATGGTGGGATGAGAGAGGGGGCGGGGAGACGGCAGCAATATGGGGAGCAGGAAAACGGGGAAGCGGGGTAAGGAAATAATCGCATTGGGGCAGGGATCTTAAATCTCAAATCTAAGAGCTAACAGCTAAGAGCTAAGAGCTAACAGCTACAGCTAACAGCTAAAACTCACTCCACCGCCGTCTCGTAACTCCAAACGACGGTTTCGATGCCTTGGTTTTTCAGCCAGGCGTGGACGGTGGCGTAGGCGGCGGCGGCGTCGCGGGTGGGGGTCAGTTGCAGGTAGACGAGCGACCGGTCGTCATATTCCAGCGGAAACGTCTCCTTGAACGATGCGTCTTCGGCGTCCGGCGTCCATTGGTACGCCTCGATGTTGACGCTGGTCGCGCGGAGTGGATGGTCGGGGTGTAGGAAGCCGAGTTTGGGCAGGAGAGGTTTGAGGTAGTCCGGCAGCGTCGGCGGCGGTCCTTTTTGCTCATAGGGTCGTTCGTCTTGCCGCCATGCTTGAGACTCGGATTCGAAGTCGAGGAATGCGCTGTAGAGTTCGCGCGCGGCACCCTCGCTGGATTCGGCTTGCTCGCCGATCCAGTCGAGCCGTTTCTGTTGGATCTGTTCAAAGCGTTCGGCGGACTGCTGCATCAGGTTGCGAAAGTCCACCGGTTCGTCTTCGTCTGCGGAGTCGTCCTGGTCGGGTGGTTGGACAGAGTCCCAGGGGAGCGGATCGGATTTGCCTTGCAGGACGAGGAGTTTGGCTTGCAGTTGTAATTGAGCTTCCGTCGCTTTGATCTTCGGGGTCCAGGGGGAGATCGCTACGGAGTCTCCGATGTTGTAGGGAATGCTATCGGTTGCCTGGATCAGGGCGTCTGCCTGGTCGGCGGAGACGACGACGATCAATTGCGGGTTTGCACCGAAGAAGGAGCGTCGCCAAAGGGCACCTGAGAGCAGGTCGAGTCGCGGGTCGTTTTCGGCAAAGGCTTCGAAGTCATCCCCGAAGTCGTCGTCGATGACTTCTGCGTCTCCGGAGTCGACCACCGTGCTGGTGAAAACAAAGTCGCCGAGCCGCGCGACGGAGTCATCGGTTGTTTCGGTCAGTTTGTCATAGGCCACTGTCGCCGCGTCGGCATCGGGGAATCGCCAGGCCAACAAGTCCAGTTTCGTTTTCTTCGGGTCCGCGTCCGGTTTGCCGAGTCGAAACTGTCCGTCGTCGGTTTCGACGGTGAGGTAGAGCGTTTCGAATTCGGGGAAGTCGTCAAACATCCCACCGCCGACGGTCGCCAGCGTGATCGCGAACATGCCGACCACGCCGACAAACAGGCCGCCGAAATACAGTGCCCAAATCCCCAGGGTCGCCGGCCAACTCGGGGGCCGGGCGATCACGTTTTCGTAAACCGAGAGCGTCAATTTGGCCAGCGTCGAAGTGCCTTGGGTCGGCAGGTTGGCTCGTTGGATTTCATCGACGATCGCGCGGATCGCTTCGTCGGGCATATGGTCGTTATCGGGTTCGGGCAGGTCTCGTCGGCGGATCGATTCGGTGACGGTCATCGTTCGCCAAACTGTCGGCAAGCCGAGCGCCATCGCGATTCCGATTCCAAACATCAGCTTGGCGTCCAGTAACCATGCGACCAACATCAAAATGACGATGGTCCCGATTCGAAACAACAGATCGATGACTTTGGAACGAGAGAACAGTGTCACGTGTGCGACTTGGCCGCCGTCCAGGGGCAGAAACGGTGCCAGGTTCAACACGTTCAGGATCAACGTGATCACGGCGCCTTTGGCGCACCATTCGTTCTCGAACCAAATACCGACGCCGCCAAGCACCAGACCCAGTGCGATGCTCGGGAGCGGACCGGCCAACGCAACGATCGACTTTTTCCAACCGCTGACGCGATAGTGACGCCCACTGACCGCGGCACCGAGCAGCGGGATGAAGAACATGTGGATGTTCTTGTACCCGAACGCTTTCATCGCGACGTAGTGTCCCAGTTCGTGCACCAGCAGGATCGGGACCAGGATCAAGACGAGTTCCAGTTCCCATTGCCAGGCACCGAGCCCGATAAACAATCCGATCGAAACGGCCAGGATCAACAGTTTGCTGAGCCAGCCGGATTGTTTCGTTTCCTGTTTGCGGACCGCTTCGATGATCGGCAGCGTTTCATCGACCGCGGGCGTTTGCACGGCCACGTCATCACCGCCGACAGACTGTTCGACGCGTTCGACCTCCTCGACCAGTTCGGCGACCAGTACATCGTCTTCGACCGGGCTCGCAACCGTTGTGTCGGCCATCTCGGCTGACGGGACACTGTGTGCCACGCTGCTGGGCGTCACGCTGTTGGGGGTCGCTCGAACGAACACGCCGCGATCGAGTTGAAATTCGACGAACTCGCGGTGGGTGTGTTCGAGTAGATCGAAGGCCGACTCGGTGTCGCCGGCGACCATCGATCGGGCGTTTCCCAGCACGCGGCGGACGTGTTGTTGGTGCAGGTCACGCAGTCGATTCGCGTCGACTTTGGGATGGTATTGGACGTGCCAGTCGGGCGGATCGAGCAGGTCGCGGGTTGCCGCGGTCGTCAGGATGATCTCGCCGGCCGGTCCGAGCGAATACAACGCCAGTCGCGCAAACTTGTTCCGTCGTTCCAGGTTGGGCCAGAGTCGATAGCGGATCCAAGCAACCGTTTCGCCGTCGGCTGAACGGTAGGCCGCACCTCCGTAACGCGTGTTGTTTTGTCGGTCGTTGATGCCGATCAAGTCGATACGGGTGAATCCCAGTTCGTGGACTTGCAGGTCCAGGTCCGTGATTGCTTTGAGGATTTCCGGGTCGACTTTTTCGGCGGGCACGCGAAACGGTTGCAGCGATTCGACGGCCGGGATGTCGGTGGATCCGGGGATCGGAATGCGTAGCAGTTTGACGATCACCGCGATCAACAAGACGATCGGCATCGTGATCACGTTGCCTTCGTACATGTATTCGCGAATCGAAACGTGCGGGGCGCTCAGTTTAAAGAACATGATGGGCGAGTGCTTTGTCACGGTCACGGTTGCGTTTGACGAGCGGAAAAGGGGTCAGGTACCAAAAATGCGAAGCACCCTTTGGGCCATTTGGTTTCTGGTACCTGACCACTTTTCCGCGGCACCCTAGGTTTAAACGTTGACAAAGCACTAGGTCCGGCCGGAGAACAGGGCGGCTTCTTCCAGCGTGATCATGCCTTGAAAGGCTTTGCTAAGCGCACTGACACGCAGCGTCCGCATGCCTTCCTTGATCGCTTGTTTGCGGAGTGCTTCGACCGATGCGTTTTCAAAGATCATGTCGCGAAGCTTTGACGACAGCGTCAGCATTTCAAAGATGGCGACTCGGCCGCGACAGCCTGATCCGTTGCATTTGACGCAGCCTCGGCCGCGATGGAAGCTTGCTTTGGCGGCCTGTTCTTCGCTGATGCCGAGCGATTTGAGTTGGGCGGCGGAGATCGTGACGGGGGCTCTGCAGTGTTGGCAAATTCGTCGCACCAGCCGCTGTGCGACGATGACGTTCAAGCCGGCGGTGATCAGGAACGGTTCGATTTCCATGTCGCGCAGCCGCGCGATGGCCGACACGGTGTCGTTGGTGTGCAGCGTCGACAACACCATGTGGCCGGTCATCGCCGCTTGGAACGATGTCTTGGCGGTTTCGGTGTCGCGGATTTCACCGACCAGAATCACATCCGGGTCTTGACGCAACAGCAACCGCAGGACTTGGGCGAAGTCCATGTTCAGTTCCCGTTTGACATTGATCTGGGTGATGCCGAACACGTCAAATTCGACCGGGTCTTCGATCGTCGAGATGTTGCGGTCCATCTGGTTCAGGCGGTTGAGCGCGGAGTAGAGCGTCGTGGTTTTTCCGCTGCCGGTCGGTCCGGTGACCAGGCACATGCCGTACTGTTGGCCGGTCGCCTGGGCCATCAACTGGGCTTCTTTGGGGTTCATGCCCAGTTTGGTCAGGTCGGCTTTCAGCCCGGTCGCGTCGACGACCCGCAGGACAATTTTTTCACCGAATCGGGTGGGGACCGATGACACCCGATAGTCGACACTGCGATTGTCGATGACCAATTTCAATCGGCCTTCCTGGGGCCGCCGGCGTTCAGCGATGTCCAGTTCCGACAGGACTTTGACGCGTGAGGAGAGTTGGGGGTAATCGGCAGCGGGGCCGGCGGCGATCTGGGACAGCACGCCGTCGACTCGCATGCGGACGCGAAACGCTTGCTCGAACGGTTCGAAGTGAATGTCCGACGCGCCCGCTTTGAAGGCTTTGGCAAAGATCGAGTCGCAAAACGCAATGTTCTCACTGCCTGTTTTGTCGCTCTGCAGCTCGTCTTTCATGGAAGGCGTCGACGGCGTGACCTTCGGTGTGATTTGCGGGGGCTGGTTCATGGAGAAAAGCGGGGGTCGGGTTCCGGAACGCTGCGTCTTCTGCGATTCTGTGGCGATGGACGCGAACGATTTTGAACGATACGAAGGCTTGATCTTTGACTGCGACGGCACGCTGGCCGATTCGATGCCGGTGCATTATGTGGCGTGGCGCGACACGTTGATGCGGTACGGGATGGAATTCAAGGAAGACCGATTCTATTCGATGGGAGGGATGCCGAGTGCCAAGATTGTCGCCCTGTTGGCCAAAGAACGCGGTCTGCAGGTGGATGCCGAGGCGGTCGCGGCGGAAAAAGAAACGCATTTTCAGAGTTTGATCGACCAGGTCCAGCCGATGCACGCCGTTTGCCAGATCGCGGCGGCGTTTCGGGGGAAAAAACCGATGGCGGTGGCTAGCGGCAGCGGCCGAGTCATCGTCGTCAAACAATTGGTCGCCCTGCAAATCGACGACTGGTTTCCCGTCGTCGTCACGTCCGAAGACACCGAGCGTCACAAGCCCGAGCCGGATGTTTTTCTGGAAGCGGCGCGGCGAATCGAGGTCGCTCCGGAAAACTGTGTCGTTTTTGAGGATTCTCCGCTCGGTTTCCAAGCCGCCGAGGCTGCGGGGATGGATTGGGTTGATGTCCGCTAGGCCGCTTCTGGCGTGCTATCCTTTGTGCATCGCTCCGTCGCCCCGGGGGAGCGGCGTTCCCTGCGCCCGGATTGACCCGTATTCACGCCTGAGCCGAGATGATTCGCCACGACGTCAATCGTTCTGAATTCTCGACGCTCGACGCGGGCAAGCTGCTGCCGGGATGCTCGCTTCCGATCTCCGGGGTTGAGACCGACGATGGTCGCGCGGTCCATGCCTTTCGCCAATTCGAACCCTTGCCGATCGATGGGCTGCCGCAAACGGCCCTGCGGTCCCTGGCCGATTCCTGGGTCGACGTCGCCCGATCGCTCAAGACGCTGCATGAGGCCGGGCTGTGCTATGGGCGGATCACATCAACGGCGTTTCACAATCGCGGATCCGAAACCGAGCCCGCCGCCACGCTGTGGATCGATCCGTCACGCGCGGTGCAAACCGATGCCGTCCATCACGGTGATCCCGAATCGATGTACTGGACCGCCGCGCGACTTCAATCGGGCAAGCCGCCGCAACCGGCCGACGATTGGTACGCGCTGGGAATCGTTTTGGCGGAAATCGCACTCTCGTCCGCCTCGGTGCACAAGATTTGGGAACTCAGTCGCCAGGACGGGAAGTTCGTCGAAAGTCTGACCAAAAATCTGAAACGCTCGCGGGGTGATCGACGACTTCGCAAACTCGCCATCGCCTTGATCCGTGAAGGGGCGACGGGCAAAGTCGATGACGCCACGATCGGCACGCTGACGACGCGTCCCGCGGCCGGCCCTCGCACCTCGACGTTCGTCTCCGTTGCCGTCTTGTTGTTGGCCCTGGTCGCCGTTGGCGTGATGCTGTATCGCAACATGAATGCACAGCACGATCGACAGATCGCGATGTTGGCCAGTCAGGTCGACGAGTTGCAGCGCCGGGCCGAATCCGTGGAACACGCCACGCCACAGACGGTCGCGCCGCCCGTGGCCGTCGCGGTCCCCGAACCGGCGGTCGTGCGTCCCAATGATCGCGGGCGTTGGACGACGGAGTTTGCCGGCCGGTCGTTGGAACAAGCGATCGATGCGTCGGTCGATTTCCAACCCAGTCAGTGGCGCGATCGATTGATCGGCCTGCAGCAACTTCCCGGTCAAAAACAATGGCGGACCCTCGATGAAACACTGCGGCGACTGATCCAACGGGCCGTCGATACGCCCTGGGATGATGATGCCGTTCAAGACGCTCAAGATCGGATCGCATCGCTCGGTCGAGCCCATGCCCGCTGGACCGAGTGGGCACGCAGCAATCGCAGCATCGAGGAAATCAGGACACAGCATGATCTGATGCCGTCGGGTTTGGTGAAAGAGTTCCTGGGGCAATGGCTGGCCGAGGCACTGGAACTCCGGTCC
>NZ_JBFHKV010000074.1:0-14696 GCF_041595215.1 Stieleria sp.
CCCGTCAACAAAACTCAAATGTTGAAACTTGAAACTTGAAACTTGAAACTTGAAACTTGAAACTTGAAACTTGAAACTTGAAACTTGAAACCTGAAACCTGAAACCTGAAACTTGAAACTTGAAACTTGAAACCTGAAACCTGAAACCTGAAACCTGAAACCTGAAACCTGAAACTTGAAACCTGAAACTCAAAACTTAAATCTCAAATCAACTTCGCAATGATCTCACGGGCGGTGATGCGTTCGGCTTGTGCGGCGAAGGTCAAAACCAACCGGTGGGAAAGCACGGGCGATGCGACGGCCAGGATGTCTTCTTGGCGAACCATGTAGCTGCCGTAGAGCGCCGCTCGGCTTTTCGCACCCAGAATCAAACTCTGCACCGCGCGTGGTCCGGCGCCCCAGGCGACCAGCGGGATCAGCCAATCCGGTGCCGTGCCGCCGTCGGGCCGCGTCTGACGCACCAGCTTGGCGGCGAATTCGTACAAATGATCGGGCACCGGAACGCGGCGAACGACTTCTTGGTGGCTTAGGATTTGTTCGACCGACAGCAGCGAATCCAAGACCGGCTGACGCTCCCCGGTGGTCATCCGTGCGATCTGGATTTCTTCCGCTTCGCTGGGATAGCCCAGTTCGATCAATGACATGAAACGATCCAGCTGCGCTTCGGGCAACGGATACGTCCCCTCCTGCTCGACCGGATTCTGGGTCGCCAAGACCATGAAGGGCGATGGCAAGGCAAACTCTTTGCCCAGCACGGTCACGTTGCCTTCCTGCATCGCTTCCAACAACGCCGCCTGAGTTTTCGGCGGGGCCCGGTTGATTTCGTCGGCCAGCACCACGTTTGCAAACACGGGACCACGGACGAACTGGAATTCACGCCGTCCCTCGGCCGTGTCTTGCAGGATGTCGGTCCCGGTGATGTCCATCGGCATCAAGTCCGGCGTGAACTGAATCCGACTGAAACTCAGCGACAACGTCTCGGCGAATTTGCCGACCAACAGCGTTTTGGCCAACCCCGGCACCCCGACCAGCAACGCATTGCGGCGGGCGAAAAAACAGATCGCCAATTGCTCGATCGCTTCGGCTTGACCGACGATGACGCGCGACAGCTCGCGGCGCAAATCGGCATACGCCTGCTGCAACCGATCAATCGCGTTGACATCATCACCCGAAAGATCGCCTTGTGAGCCGTGCTTCTGCGGTGGGGGATTCAGTGCCGTGTGATCCTGTGCTGCTGATTGAAGTTGTCCAGACATGTAACTTTTCGTCGACGATCGTGTCACGTTAGCGTTGCTTGAATCTCAGCCGTGCGCGACCGGCTTGCACGGGGTCGGCCCCCCCTTTCCCATTGTCCGATTCGAGTCGAGCTAGTGTAACCCAAACCGTCTGCAGGCGAACCCGCGGACGGTCATCCTCCCGAAAATGACCGGCCTGTCGGCGATTCTTTGGCCTGGGCGGTAAACCGTATCGATTGGTCAAAACGACGCGGTGGTCCACGTTAGACGGAGCAGAATTAATTTCGCCAACCCAGAGGGGGGCAACGCCCGAAATCCCTTAATGCGGGGAAGCTGGGATGCTTTTTCCTGCGGAAAGATTGGTGACTGCTTCCCCCATCGAAATCCCCCATCGAAAGGATTCGGACATGCGTCTCGGACAAAAACTGTTTCTCACACTCGTGATGTCCGTCGTCGGACTCTCGTCAGCCTCCGCCCAGCGTTTCGATTTCACGAATTGCTATCTCTCGGGGTCCTTCGCAGGCGATTTCCTGACCATGGAAGGCTCCGGACGCAATACCAACGGAAACTTCGACGCGTCGGGAATCGAACATGAAACCAACGAAGGGTACGGATTCGCCTACGGACGGGAATACGACCGCTGTGGCTACCAGATCCGCCTGGAGTCCCAATACACGTTCTACGACGATTCGCAATTCACGCTCAACAGCTTCCCCGGACCTCCGGGACCGTACACGTTCTTTTACCGTGGTGCGTTCACCGAGCGCTGGAGCGGACTGAGCAACATTTGGATCGACAAACCGATCAGCGACAACTTCGAAGTTTACGCCGGTGGCGGTCTGGGTTGGTCGCACTTTGAATTCGCCGCAAACGACGGTGTCGTCTCCAGCGTCAAAGAAGACGACGACCTCGCCTACCAATTCGGCGTCGGACTGACGTGCAAGCTGCTGTCCAACGTTGAACTGGATTTCGGCTATCGCCGCGTCGATCTCGGCAACGCCAACACGAACCTGACCACGATCACTGGCGGTGCCCCCGCCGGCAACCTGAACGTCGATCTCGATTCGGATCAACTGCTGCTGACCCTACGCATCTTCCGCCGCTAAGCACGCAATGGCACGGACATACGTGTTGGTGTGCAGGCTTTAGCCGTCCACTGTCGCTGCGTAGCAGCGACCGGAAATCGCCTAAAGGCTAAACACCAACGTGCGCTGGTGGGCAGGCTTTAGCCGCCCACTGTCGCTGCGTTGCAGCGACCCGGAATCGCCTAAAGGCTAAACACCAACGGTTGCCGAATCCTTAGTCGCTCACGCCCGCGACATTCGTACCAGCCCCCTTTTCCGGGGCTGTCGGGTCAACCGGATCACTTCCGTTTCCACTGCAAACCGACAGTCACCTCGCCATCCGCCAGCGTCGTGACCGTCACCGGATGCATGCCTTTTTCGAGTCGTATCGTGGTGGAATACGTTCGGCCGGGATCGAAACCGAAATCGGCATCGATCAACTCCGCGTCATGAATCCGCGCAAAGGTTCGTGAACCGGCCGACAACGTGACTTCGTACACCCCGGTTTCGGGGGCGACAAAAACGCCACGAAAGCGAACCGCTCCCTTGGCACCGTCGACGGACAATTCATCCGATCGCCCCGTCTCGGTCGGCTGCAGCTCCTCGACATCGGGCACGTAAGGAAACGGCCCGGGGTAAACGTCATACGCCCAACCTTCCTGTTGGCTCACGTTCACCGCCGGAATCGCCACATCGTCATAAGGCCGCGGTGCCGACGGATTGGCCCGGCGCAGTTGCAGCACGCGGTCGTGCATCTTCTGTTGCAACTCGGCGAACTTCTCGCCCGTGCCGGCAAGGTCATGAAGCTCTTTGGGATCGTTTTTGAGATCATAAATCGCGAACGGCTGGCTGTGATCCTGGATGTCGACCCGCACGCCCTTGTAGCCATCGACAAACACCACCTGCATTTGCCGGCGTCGCTGGTTCCGTTTCGACGCATCAAAATCGCCGTACGTAGGTGTCCTGCCGCCGTTGAAATACTCGATGTAAACCTGCCCCTGCCGCTGCGTCCCTTCGCCTGTCAGTGTCGGCAACAACGAAACCCCGTCCGTTCTTGCCGGCGGTGCGATCCCACCGGCACGCGCGAACGTCGGCATCCAATCGTGGAACTGAGAGGGTGACCGATCGATCGATCCGGGTGCCACCTGTCCGGGCCACCACGCCAACGTGCCGACACGAATCCCACCCTCCCAAACATCCCGTTTGGTTCCGTCAAAGGGACCATAAGACTGAAAGGATTGTGGCGTGTAGTTGACGCGATTGTCTTGCGCATCGCGCAAATACGACTCGTGGTGCGGACCGTTGTCGCAACTGACGACGACCAGCGTGTTCTTGTCGATCGATAGATCACGCAACGTCTGCAACAAGTCGCCGATGCTATGATCGATGCGGCGGACCATCGTCGCAAAACGTTCTTCGACATCTGACCAACCCTTGCCGGTGTAGTCGGGATGCCGATACCCGTCCACCGTTCCGACTGCGGTGTTGATCATCGCCCCCGGCTTGCCGAGCCACTGCAATCCACCGTCGAGACCGTAGCCTTCGGGGAATGCAACCGATGGCAATTGAAGCGCCGCGTGTGGCGTGTCGTAGGCGAGATACAAAAAGAACGGCTCGGTGGAACCACTTTGCACATGCTTGGCGATCCAGTCTTTGCTGCGGGCGGCGAACAGGTCCGTCGTGTAGCACTTGGCCAAACCCTTGCTGACCTCCCGATCGTTGTGCCAAATCTGTTTGGGCGTGCGATGCAATTCGTTGTCGCCCAGGTTCCAGTTTTCCGCCGGATAATGAACGTGACCGTCGCGGTGGCGGACATAGCCGTAGAACTCATCGAAGCCACGCTTGGTCGGGTAAGCGGGCCAGTCGGCCGGAGTCCAATCGTCGTCCTGGCCGTTGGTTGCACCCTGCAGACCATACTTGCCGACCAACCAGGTCTTGTATCCTGCCGCCTTCATCACCGTCGCAAGCGTGTGATTGTCCTCCAGCGCCTTGTCAAACTGATTGTCACGCACCACCGCGTGGCCTTGATGCACCCCCGTCAACAGCGACGAACGACTCGGGGCACAAACCGGCGCCGGACAATAATGGTCACGCAACTGCATCCCTTCGGCAGCCATCCGATCCAACATCGGCGTATGGTGACGTTTTGAATGCGTCGAATCATTTTGATGCAATACGCCAAAGTCTCCCCACCCCATGTCGTCGAGCAGGATGAAGATCACATTGGGCTTGGTTTCGGCGCTGGCCGTGGAAACAAACAGGAGGGCAAGAAAGACGAGTGAGGTGGTAAGGGAACGTATCATCGAATGCATGGATTGAGAGACAACGGGATCGCGTACAGCAAGCCAGTTTAACCGCTCGTCCAAACAATATCATTCCGCCTCGGCATCGAGGGCCGCTTTGGCTTTGGAAAAATCGGTCGTGTCCTCGACAACCTCCCCGTCGCGGAGCACGATCGTCCGCTTGGAATTCCGCGCGATGTTGGGGTCGTGCGTGACCAGAATCACCGTGATCTTTTGAGTTTCATTCAGCTCTTGGAACAATGCGATCACCTCGCGGCTGGTCTGAGAATCCAGATTGCCGGTCGGCTCATCCCCCATCAAGATCGACGGGCGATTGACCAGCGCCCGGGCGATCGCCACGCGCTGCTGCTGACCGCCGGAGAGCTGGCTGGGATGATGATGGTAGCGATCCCCCAACCCGACCTGATCCAAGACCTCACGCGCCCGATCATGCCGCTGGCGGGCGGACAGACGCGGGCCGTACATCAGCGGCAATTCGACGTTCTCCAACGCCGACGTCCGATTGAGCAGATTAAAGTTTTGGAACACAAAACCGAGCTGCTTGTTTCGAATCCGGGCCCGCTGGTCGCGATTCATCGAAACGATCTCCTTGCCGTCGAGCAAGTAGCTGCCGTGCGTCGGCCGGTCCAAACAACCCAGCGTGTTCATCAACGTCGATTTGCCGCTGCCCGAGGGACCGACCAATGCGATGTATTCGCCCCGATCAATCTCCAAACTGACCGTGCGGAGCGCATGCACTTGGACTTCGCCCAAGTCGTAGACGCGTCTGACATCTCGAAGCTCGATCAATGCCACGATGGGTTACTCGTACCTGAGCGCGTCGATCGGGTCCAACTTGCTGGCCCGCCGAGCGGGATAAAAACCGAAAAACACGCCGACGGCCGCGGCAAACCCCATCGCGACCAGCGCGGCGGGAAACGAAACCACCATCGGCCATTCCGTCCCCGGTTTGTAGGCGTTGATCAACATCGTGGCCGCCATCGACATGCCCGTTCCGAGCGCCAATCCGATCACGCCGCCGATGCTGGACAAGACCACCGACTCGATCAGAAACTGCCACAAGATGTCGCGGCCCCGCGCCCCGAGCGCCATCCGGATGCCGATCTCTCGCGTCCGTTCGGTCACCGAGACCAACATGATGTTCATGATCCCGACGCCCCCGACGACCAACGAAATCCCAGCGATCGCCGACAACATCAGCGTCAGCGTCCCGGTGATCATCCCCAACGTTCCGGCAACCTCTTCCATGTCCGTGATGTCGAAATCGTCCTCCTCCCCCGGCGCGATGTCATGTCGCTCGAGCAACAGATTGCGAATCTGCCGCGTCGCCGTGCTCATCTGGTTGGTGCTTCGAGCCGAAACCATGATCGCGTGAATGTTATCCATCGGTGACCCGAGCAACCGCTTCCGCACCGTCGTCTGCGGCATCAGCAACAGATTGTCCTGGTCATCACCAACCATGTTGGCCCCTTTCTTGGACAGGATTCCGATCACGCGAATGGGCACATTGTTGATGCGGAGCGTCTCGCCGAGCGGATTGGTGGTGCGAAACAATTTTGGAATCAACGTCTGACCGATCACGCACACCTTGGCCTTGGACTCGATGTCGGCTTCGCTAAAAAACGACCCCGCCTGAAGACTCCAATTGCGGACCTGCAAGAAGTCCGTGCCGACACCCAACATCTCCTTGGGGCTCCAATTCTCATTGCCGTAAATGACCTGCCCGCCGGTGAACACCAGCGGTGAAGCGGCCAAGACCGCCGGACATTCCATGCTGATCGCTTCGGCATCGGCGGCGGTCAACGAAGGCGCATCGTTCTGACGAACGCCACCGTCGGTGGTCTGCCCCGGAAGCACAAAAATCACGTTGGTCCCAAGGTTCTCCAGTTCACCTTGCACCAGACGATTCGCCCCCTGACCGATCGACACGATGGTCGTCACCGCGGCGATCCCGATCACCACACCGATGATCGTCAACACCGCGCGCATCTTGTTTTTCAACAAGGCCCTCAGCGCGATCCGAATGGTATCGAAGAAAGACATGGGCGAATTACTTTTTCACTTCCTTGCCGGTCACCAACAGATCACCGACCGAAAGCGCCGCCGACTTCAGCTCGGTGAAACCGCTTTCGCTCAAACCGGTTTCGATCTCCACGGCACGCAACCACTTTCCATCGACGACCCAGACGTGGCGTTTGTTCCGCACCCTTCGCTTCTCCGCTTTCTCCGCGGCCGGCAGTTGCCGCTCTTCGTCATCGCGATCTCGTTTCGTGTTCCACAACGACCCATCGATCAGATGCCGATCGGACTCGCACACCCATTGGACATCTTCGGGAAAGAAACGCAGTGCGGCGTTGGGCAATTTCGGCACGTCGCTGATCGAATCGACTTCGAACGAGATGCTCGCTGTCATTCCCGGCAAGAGTTTCAAGTCGGGATTGCTGGTCACGATGACGACGGGATAGGTGACCACGTTCTGGTTGGCGACGCTGCTGACGCGGATCTGTTCGATTTCACCGCTGAACAACTCATCGGGATGAGCGTCGACGGTGAAGGTCACCGGTCGCGATTCAGCTTGAGCCTTTTGGACCAGTCCGATGTCCGCTTCGTCGACGGAGGCGAACACGTGAACCTTGTCACGTAGATCAGGGGCGACAATGAACAGTTCCGGCGTCTGAAACGAAGCGGCAAGCGTTTGGCCGGGATCGATCTTGCGGTCAATGATCACGCCGTCGACCGGAGCCGTGATTTCACAGTAATTCAAGTTCGCCTGCGAGTTTTCCAACGATGCCTCGGCCTGCTGAATCATCGCGTGCGCGACCTTCAACTGCGCTTCCAACGACTTCACTTCGAACACCAACGCGTCCATTTCGCTATCGGAGAGGAAGCCGACTTTCTTGGTGTATAACTTCTGACCGCGCTCGTAGCTGTTGTTGGCCTGGATCAGTTCCGCTTCGATCCGTTCCAGTTCCGCCTTTCGCGTCGCCAAGGTGGCTTCGTCCCTGGCGACATCGGCTTTGAAGAGTCGCGGATCGATCGTCGCCAGCACGTCGCCCTTCTTCACCTCGTCGTTGAAATCAACGTTCAACTCCTCGATCGGCCCCGAGACGACCGAACCGACCAAGACCGATTGGACCGGCCGGACCGAACCGGTGGAGTTGACATAGCGGGTCACATCGCCGCGGACGATCGCGGCGGTTTCCCACTTCACCCGATTGCGTTCTTCCCAATACGTCCGCGCCGGTTTGTATCCGACTGTACCAATGCCGACCAAAACGCCAATCACGACCAGCATTTTGACAAGCATCTTCATTCGACTGCGGGGTGGGAGGCAGAATCTGACCAGCGCCCTTTCAAGTCTAATTCATCGACGAACCGAACGAGCGCGTTCGTGATGGGATTCGCATGGCGATCGAGAATCTTGCCACCGCGAGCATGCGCTTCGCGGAACTCGCCTCAGGCCCACATCTGAAAATCACCGGCGGCTTCGAACGCATGTTCGTAATGCTCGATCTTGGCCGGCACCGGTTCGCCCTTGGGCCACCAGATGGCGATCACATCGAAACGGCACGATGCGCCGAGCAGTTTGCGACGTTTGAGAAATCGCAGCGCCGCCCGGGTGATCCGGGCCTGCTTGTTTTCATCGACCCGATCGGCCGGATGGCCCGGACGGGTCGTTTGCAGCGTCTTGACTTCGACGAAGATCACCGTGCGGGACTTCTTGTCGGCGGCAATCAAATCGATTTCGCCGCCGCGGTCGGATTCACTTTCGGCGACCACCACGAATCCCTTTTGGCGCAGCAACCGTGCCGCCACCTGCTCGCCCTGTCGGCCGATCGGGGCATCGGGATCGACCCGCCCGTAGCGCCACTGGGAATAACGATCCAGAAGCTGCCGGATGAACCGCGGGGGCGTTGGACGTGTCATGGGCAAACACGAGCGGGATAGGCTTCCAGGCAAGCTGGCATGCAGAGCATGCCCTACGGCAGTCGCCACATCGTGCACCGTTGGTGTTTAGCCTTTCGGCGATTCCCGTCGCTGCAACGCAGCGACCGTGGGCGGCTAAAGCCTGCACACCAACGCGTCTGCCCGCGCCATGTTAACGAGCGGCCTTACGATCGGTCTTACGATCGGCGGCGTTCTTTCAGACGCACGGCTTTACCGACGCGGTTACGCAAGAAGTACAGTTTCGCGCGACGCACGACACCGCTCCGCTTGACTTCGACCTTTTCGATGCGGGGGCTGTGCAGCGGGAACTTTCGCTCCACACCCTCACCGGCGACGATCCGTCGGACGGTAAACATCTCTTTGGATCCGCTACCGGAGATGGCAATCACGACACCGGTGAAGACCTGGATCCGCTCCTTGTTGCCTTCCAGAATTCGCAAGTGAACGTCAACGGTGTCGCCGATTTCGAACTGCGGCGGGTTCTCTTTGATCGCGGTCTTCTCGACCTTGTCCAGAATGGCTTGGCTCATCGTACTACTCTCTTCGTCTGACTGATCGCCGAAGTCGCCAGACTTCGGGCGTGAAATTCAAGTTCCCGGAAACTGGCGAATCCGGTTGTCTGGTGCTGTCTACTCTTCTTCATCGAGCAAATCCGCTCGACGTTGTTTCGTTCTGATTCGACTTTGCTCGGCCCGCCACGCGGCGATCGCTTCGTGGTTTCCGCCGAGTAAGACTTCGGGAACGTGGTGCCCCCGAAAGTCTCGCGGTCGCGTGTACTGCGGAAACTCCAACAACCGATTTCCGCGGCTGAAGGAATCATCCACATGACTGTTTTGATCACCCAACACGCCGGGCAGCAACCGCACGACGCCGTCGATGATCGTCATCGCCGCGACCTCGCCTCCGTTCAAGACGAAATCGCCGACACTGACTTCCTCTGGTTCCAATATGTCGACCACTCGTTGGTCGAACCCTTCGTAACGCCCGCACAGCAATAGGACTCGGTCGCTGAGTGCCAAGTCCTCCGCCATGCGTTGGTCAAATCGCTCGCCTTGCGGCGTCAGCATGATCTTTCGCGACGGCGTTTCCGCCATCCGCTCAATGTCTTCCACACAAGGCACCGTGACATCGACTTGCAACAGCATGCCCGGGCCTCCCCCGAAGGGCCGATCATCCACTTTTCGGTGCGGCGTATCGGCGGCCCAGTCACGCAAGTCATGTCGGTGGATTTCGACCAGCCCTTTGGCGATCGCTTTTTCCAACAGACTTTGCGTCAGGTAGCCGTCGAAGATCGCCGGGAACAGCGTGACGATGTCAAATCGCACTCGTGTCTCTCCCGGGATCCAAATTGCCGTTGAACAGGTGACCGATGAGAAGCGGACGAATCAGCAATCCGAAATCACTCGGCGGTCGCTTCGGCTTCGGCAACCGACTCACCTTCGGCGGCAGCTTCTTCGGCCGGAGCTTCTTCGGCGGCGGGTTCTTCTTTGGCCACCGGCTTGGGAGCTTCGGCGGGTGCCGGGGTGTATTCCTTTCGCTTTCCGAGTCGCGCGAGCGCTTCTTTTTGGGCTTCCAGGTGTGTGCCGTCGGTGCCGTACTTTTTGATCAGCACGGCGACCTTTTCACTCGGCTGAGCGCCAACGCTCAACCAGTGGTCGACGCGATCGCTCTTGAGTTGAACGCGGGCATCGGTTTCGGGGCACATCGGGTCGTAATATCCCAACTCTTCGATCACCCGACCGTCGCGCGGCGACCGTTGGTCCATTGCGCAGACTCGGAAGAAAGGTCGGTGGGTGCGACCCATCTTTTTCAGACGGATTCGAACTGACATTTCAAACTCACTCCAGGAAAAAACAAATTGTGTTGGTGAACTGCTATCTCTTGTTTCGTCGCTTTTGACGCTTCAACTTGTCACGTTGCTTTCGCAACTTGGCACGTTCGGCGTTTGACAATCGCTTGCCGGTGCCTTTTTTGACCCGCATACCGTCCAGGCTGCCATTGCCACTGGCCATCGCCCCCTGCAGCTGCTGCATCATCTTGGCCCGATCCATCATCGAGCCGCCGGCCATGCCCTGCATCAACGGTTTCATGATGTCGAACTGCTTGACCAACTGGCTGATCACCGGCGTTTGCACGCCGGCACCCTTGGCAATCCGCGTCCGACGCGAGGCGTCGATGATCTTGGGATTCCGGCGTTCATCCGCGGTCATGGCATTGATCGCGCCGATCGTCTGCCGAATGCCCCCGGCCGCCTCTTCGCTTTCCAAAGCTTCCTTGAACTGACCCATGCCGGGCATCAAGCCCATCATTCGGCCCATCAAGCCAGGCTTGCTGACTTTCTCCATCATGTTCTTAAAATCGTCCAACGTGAAGTCGCCAGAAGCCATTTTGGCCTCCAACTCCTCGCGTTCCTTCTCGTCGACGATCCGATGGGCTTCCGCGGCGGCGGCCACGATGTCGCCCATCTGCAGGATTCGGCCGGCCATCCCCTCGGGACGAAACGGCTCCAGTGCGTCAAAATGCTCGCCGGTTCCGATGAATTTGATCGGGACGCCGGTGACGTGCTTGACCGACAACAACGCCCCGCCGCGGGCGTCGCCGTCCAACTTGGTCATCACCACCCCGTCCAGCTCGAGCGATTTGTTGAACGCGTCGGCACTGTTGACGGCATCCTGGCCGGTCATCCCGTCGACCACCAGGTAAACCTGATCCGGGCCGACCTTTTTGTCGATCCGCTCCAATTCCGCCATCAACTCCTCGTCGATGGCCAACCGCCCGGCGGTGTCCAAAATCACGACCCGCGAACCGTCCGCTTCGGCCTTGGCGACGCCGTTCTTGCAGACTTGGACGGGATTTTTATTGTCCGGCTCGCTGTAGACCGGCACGCCCAATTGCTCGCCGATCACCTTCAACTGCTCGATCGCGGCCGGTCGCTGCAAGTCAGCGGCCACCAACGTCGGCTTGATCTTTTGCTCGATCAACAACTGCGCCAACTTGCCGCAGGTCGTCGTCTTTCCGCTCCCCTGCAGGCCGCACAACATGATGATCGTCGCACCATCTTTCTTCAGATGGATCGACGGATCGACCGGCCCCAAAATCGAAACCAGCTCGTCGTGGACGATTCGTACCAGCTCTTGTTCCGGCCGCAGGCTCAGCAGCACCTTCTTACCGAGCGCCCGCTCGGTCACGTGCCCCATGAACTCCTGCACGACCGGATAACTGACATCCGCTTCCAACAGAGACCGCTGAACGATCTCCAACCCCTCGCGCATATTGCCCTCGGACAGCTTGCCTTTGCCGCGCAAGCTCTTAAATGCCGATTGCAATCCGTCTGAAAGGGAATCAAACACGCTGAAACAGGAAAATTACGAGTGAAAAAAGCATCATGCACCCTCCGAAGCACCCAACGGGCGCACCGATAGCGGGCGCGGGAAAGCCCGGCAGTGTACGAGGGGCAGTGCCGTTTTGTAAATGGAGAAAGCCCCTACTTTGCCAGCGGTTTCTCCGGTTCGGCCAACCCGGTGACCGCCAACACCCACTCTAGTGGATCGGCCGAGGACACCAAACCGGTGTGAGTCAGCGAAAAAGTCTTCCTGCTCGCCGGATTCGGCAACCCCAACGCACTTTCCACCGTCACCGCACCATCACCCAACCCCTCAAACAGCTCCTCCGCCTTCATCAACGCCTCGACACGGGCGGCATAGGGCGGAGAAACCGCCAGCCGAGCCAGTTCACCGGGCAGGCTTGCCGCCAAACGCTCACGCCGCGACGCAGTCAGAAAGCTCTTCGTCCCCGCCGCCAAGTGGAATCGGATCCCCGCCGGCCGAGCCCGACGGTGCAAGCGCGCCAGGAATTCGCTCTGCGGATCCAACGCCTCGGCCGCCTCCCCGCGCCCGTCGGCGATCGTGTTGAGCGCCCCCGGAGTCCCGGTGATCAGCCGAAACGCCACGTCGAATAGCTCCAGCTCGTCATGAAACGCCGCCAGGGCCGATCCGCGAAACGGAGTCCCCAGCGTCACGACGTTGGGGACGATTCGCGCCGGAAAATCAGGCTCGGTGACCGCCCACGTCGACACCAGACCGCCGAGCGAATGGGCCACCAAATGGACGCGCACGCCAGGATGGTCCCGCCCGAATTCGACCAGCTGCTCGGCAAGCCGACTGCCGATCTCATCGGGAGGCCCGTCGTTGGGGTACTCAAACCGCATCGACACAATCTCACGCTCGGCCAACGCATCGGCCGCACGGTCAAACGTCGACTCGCTGCCCTCCAATCCGTGCACAAACACCACGACGTCGTCCGAATCGCCGACGTCCTCCCGCCCGATCAGCCGCGGCGGCGCCAATTGTTTCATCAGTTCCCACTTGGGCGTCTGCTTCAACTCGATCACCAACTCGCGGTCATTGAGCGTGAACTCGATCTTGCCGACCAGCTCCAAGGCAACCAACCCGATGCGATCTTGATTGCCAAGCTCTCTCCACCGCGGAGCGTCACCGGCTCGTCCACCCAAGGCGCGGCGCAACTTGGTTTCGTCATAACGCCCGTCGACCAACGGCAATCGAATCGTGGTCGACGCCGGCTGGTCGGGTTGCGGGGTGGGCTGCTGGCAGGACGCCGCGCTCGGGATGACGGCCAGCACCAGGGCGGCAACCAGCGTCGCCGCAACACGAACGCGACGGATCCCCAACCGCGTCGACTGCATCCACAGCACAATCCACGACGCCACAAAACACAGCCCGGAGATCACCGCCAACGCGGCGGCCGATGCCCACTGGACCGACCGCGCTCGCTCCGGCGGCTCAGTGGTCACCGCGAACGAACGCAACCACTGGTCACCGTAACGGGACAGCGTCGCATACGAAAAAAGAGACGTGGCCCGCAGCGGTCGTTGTTCTTCCACCCAATCGTCCTCCCACTCGTCTTCCCAGTCCTCCTCCTCTTCATCGACGTCCGATTCAACCGGAAACACCGTCAAGTAATCATAGTCGGCCAGCGGCTCGTAGCCGTCGGGATCCGAAATCGCAAACGGCGCGCTAAACAAGATCTGAAACATCATCACGACCGGCAAGATCGCGGCGGCCACCAACGGCGCCCGCCCGGCCACCGCCGAGATCAGCAATCCGAGCATCGTTGCGGCGACCGACACGCCCAACAAACAGACGACGACCCCGGGCAGCTGCGTCACCCGCTCGTCCACAAAAAACGAACGCGCCAGCCAGCGGTCACGGATGACGTACAACAATCCCGCAAACACCAAAGTTTGCAAGGCCCCGGCAAGCGAAAGTATGACCGACTTGGCCGCCAACACTTGCCCCCAAGTCAAACCGTAGGAACGTTCGTAGTCATAAAGCTCTCGATCGCGGGTGATCGACAAATGGCTGCCGCTGGCCGACATCCAAATCACCGACACCACCGCCAAAAACCCCAGTCGGTTGATCGGTGCCATTTCGCCGTACAACCCATCGGCGACGTCCCGATCGGGATCCGTCGGCACGCTGATCGCAATCGCCACGGCAAACAAGATCGGAACCAACAGCATGCCGATCACGACGTGCGGGATGCGAATCGGTCCCAGTGAGAGACGCGACAATTTGGGCGAAGTCAGTTTTTGGCGTTCGCGGCGAAGCAGAATCGCCACCCGATTTGCAACGCGGTACAGCGCGGAGGGAACATCATCGTCGTCGTCCGCCGATCCCGCTTGCTGCGCCGCGGGCGGCGCCCCGTCACCCGGATCTTCAACGGCACCTCCCTCCGGCGTCGGCCGCATCGTGATGACGCGATCAAACGACTCCAGCACATGTCGGTGGTGGGTCACCGCGACAATGGTCGCCCCACGGACTGCCAACGAGTGCAACAGCGCAATCACCTCGCCGGCCGTTTCGTGATCCAGTCCGCTGTCGGGCTCGTCCAGCACGATCACGCCGGCTCCGGACAACAGCGCGCCGGCGATTCGAAACCGTCGCAACTGCCCGCCGCTGAGTTCCGCCGGAAACTTGTCCTTGGCCGACGTCGGCAGCCCCACCGAATCGAGCGCCGCATCGATCTCAAACGGCAGCAGATCGCGTTGATAGAAACCCGCGATCGCCTGCAACGCATCGCCGAGCCTTAAATCCTGGTGCACCAAATCACGCTGCGGCACAAAGAAC
>NZ_JBFHKV010000075.1:0-14655 GCF_041595215.1 Stieleria sp.
CTTGAGCGTGCGGGTTGGCCGGGTCCGAGGGCGCCGACGTCATTTGCTTCGACAATACCGCATCAATCGACAAGGTTTTGGCCGGCGCAGGGCCCGTAGGCTCGCGCCAAACGGCTGATCATCGTTTGCTATCCGCCCGCTCGCGCCCTACCGCTATAAAATGCTTCACAGCGCTGCCTTGGCGAGACGTGGAAGGCAGGCCGTTAACGTTTCTTCTTGTTCGGCGGACGCTTGCGTTTGCTCGGCGGCGCGACCGGGGCTTCCGGCGTTTTCTGGTTCACCTGGTCGAGCAGTTTTTCGGTCAGCGTTTTTTTGCCGTTGCCTGATTTTTTGGTGGCCACCGCGTCGATCACCTCGCCGTCGGCGTCCAGGTCAAAGTGCTTGCCCTTGGGCAGGGTCTTCTTGACCAGCAAGCGTTCGCCGATGCCCCACATGCTGCTGGCGATGAAGTAGATGCACAAGCCGGCGGGGACTCGGAAGAAGAACAGACCCATGAACAGCGTCATGATCGTCATCACTTTTTGAGTCATCGCGGTCTGTTCGTCGGTGGCCGGCGGCATGAACAGTTTCTGCTGCGTGATGAACAGCACGACGACGAAAATCGGCAAGATATTCAGATAGGGTCCCAGCCAGCCCGTGCCGCGACCGGCGATGAATTCCGGCATCCAGTCGCCCCAGTACATGAATTGATCGGGGGCGGCCAAGTTGGAAGCCCAGCCGTTGGGCGACCACAGCGGTTTTTGCCTCAGGTCGATGTCGACTGACAATGCGCGGTACAGCCCCATGAAAATCGGCAACTGCAAAAACATCGGCAAGCAGCCGGCCAGCGGATTGAACCCGACTCGCTTTTGCAATGCCTGCTGAGCCTTCAAACGGCCTTCCATGTCGTCCTTGTATTTCTCCGCGATCTTCTTCATCTCCGGAGCCAGCTCTTGCATCCGCTGCGCGTTGACCGCCGCGTTACGGCTGAGCGGGAACATGCAACCGCGGACGATCACCGTCAGCAGGACGATGGCGACGGCGTAGTTGCCGACGATGCTTTGCAAAATGTGCAGCAGCCCGGAGAGCAGGCTGGAAAAGAACGAGAACCAACCGTAATACACAAAGTCGCCGATGCCATATTGCTCCAGCAACTCGGGTTCTTTGGGGCCGGCGTACATCCGCAGCGACTGACCAAAGGCCTGGCCCGGCGGAACCTCGATCGTCTTGCCGTTCAAGAAGTACGAGACGTTGATCGCGCGCTCTTTGTGTTTTTCCACGTCCGATTCATCGGCAACGATCGTGGCGCTGGCCCGGTCGTACGCCCCCAGTGACGTCTTCTCCTCGGGCGGCATGAAGGCGACGGCGAAATACTGCGCGTCGACACCGATGTAATTTAGATCTCGCCCCGCCTCGCCGCTGTCGGAGGCAAAGATCGCGTAGTTGGGGTCCTTGGGGTCATTGCGCGCTTCTTTCAGCAGCGTCATCCCGCTGACCAGGCTATGTCCATCGGCGGTGGTGCGATAAACCACATCGCGGGCCGCCGCACCGCTGAAGTTGGGGCTGATCTTGTTGCTGTACCACCACCCTTCCGGCGTGATCCCGTTGGGGCCTTCCAGTCTCAACGCCAGATTTTGTGCGGTCTCGCCGAGGTTGATGACTTCGACGTCCATGTCGACGACATAGCTTTGCGGATTCAGGGTAAACGATCGCGTCATCCGCACCGCTTCGCCGCCGATCGGCTGCAGGGCTTTGGAGCCGATCGTCGTCTCGAACCGAATGGTTTCGCTTCCGTCGTCACCGGTTTGTTGACTGGCCGTCCACATTTGAGTTTCCGGGTCGGCCAAGGTTTGCAGCGAACGCTCGCCGATGGGGATTTCCTTGCGGCCGACTTGAGCCAGGGTGACCAGGCAGGACAGACGCGACAGGTTGCCCGGGATTTCGTCTTCGCCGCCGTAGTCTGCCAGCCGGATCAGATCCAAGGGGTGCTCGGTCAGCTTGGCTTCAAACAGCAACGTTTTTGCCGTCTGTCCGTTTCGGACGACTTCCACGGTCACCGTATCGCCCGGTTTCGTGGTCACCAGCGATTCTTGAATGTCGTCGACCGAGGATATCGGGGTTTCGCCGATCGCCACGATCACGTCCCCGACCTCGATTCCTTTTTCACCGCTGGTGGCGACGGCAAGCGCGGCGGGCGTGCCCGGGCCGACGACGTTGACCGTGACCCCGTCGATCTCAGCGTTCGCCCGGCCGGCAAAGTAGCCCAGATAGCCGCTGCGTGTGTCGACGCGACGGTAGGCAAACCTGCCTTCTTCGTTGCGGGTCGTGATCTCAATCCGCTCGATCGCACCGCCCTGATTGCGGAACGTGATCAGCAAATTGTGCTTGTCGGCCGGATCCATGGATCCGATGGTGAACCATTTTGTCGCACCCTTGGTCGACTGGATTCCCTCTTCTTCTGTCTCTGCATCGCCGCCCCCCAGCACTTCTTCGCTGGTCGGGGCGACCGGGGCGGTGGCCGCGGCGTTGTCGTCGGTCGCCTCGGCAACCTCGGCAGCTTGTTCGGCCAGTGGTGCCTGTTCGGGCTGTGGCGGTGCGACGACGGCGCGGAGGGACAGATAAAAAAAGAGGAAAGCCGCCGATGCGACGACAAACGTGTAGGTGCGGCGATCCACGATCGATCCGGTTGGGTTGAGATGGAGGGAAGTCCACCGGCAGGGATTTGACGCGGTTCGACACGCCAGGATTCAGTCCTGGGCACCAGGGAGTGCCAGGGAGTGCCAGGGAGTGATGGTGTGGTGGTGGTTTTTCAATTGGGAGGAAAAACGGGCGTTCCGGGCGCGTATTCTGGCCCCCAAGGCGGATCTTGGGAAGGCGAAGCCGGCGAGCGGCCTGTCGATTTCGTTGATGTACCCGAATCAACGCGAGGATGTTAGCCCGAACGCGTGAGCGAGGGGCGCCAGCCGGCCCCCTGCTACGGCGTGCGGGCTTTAATCCAATACCGCTAGGTTACCTCAATGGTGAGGCCGCTCGCGCTGGCCCGAACCGGCTGATGTCAAACAATGATTAGCCGTTTGGCGCGAGCCCACGGGCCCCGTCCCAAACGGCCTGTCGGTTGGGAAAACCAGGGGAAGTTTGTGGAGCTTCGTTCCAACCAACTTTCAATTGACGCCGCCGCGTCCCTTCTGCTATTTCCAGCCCGCCAACTTCCCTTTTGGAGACGGAATTTCAAGGATGACTTCCACACGACCCTTCGGCCTGATGCTTTCGCTGGTATTGATCGCCATTTGTACCCCTCGCGATGCCCTTGCCCAGGCGAATCAGCAACGCGGGGCGACGTTCGGCGGGATCGCCGGCGCGATCGCCGGAGGGCTGATCGGGGATCACAACGATGAAGCCGGCGCGGGCGCGGCGATCGGTGGCGTGGTCGGTGCGGTGGCCGGAGGCATCTTGGGTAACGCGGCCGACAAAGAAGCGGCGCTCGAACAACAGCGGGCGGCGTATTACCAGGCGCAACGGCAGCAGTATGCCGCCCAGCAGCAGGCCGCGGTCCAGCAATCCGCCGTCACGCTACAGGACGTGATCTCGATGTCGCGCAGTGGACTCAGCGATCAGGTGATCATCAATCAAGTTCGGCAGCGCGGCTACCTCGGTAAACTCGTCGTCGCCGACATCATTGCCTTGCACCAGCAGGGCGTTAGCGAAAGCGTGATCACGGCCTTGCAATCCGCCGGCCCACCAAGTTCGCCCGCACCCGTCACCGTTGCTCCCTCGGCGCCAACGGTGGTCGAGCAACGGATCTATCGCCCGGCGCCGATCATCATCGAGCACCACACGCTGCCGCATTATCCGCCGCCGCACTATCGGCACGGACGTCGGCCGATGTTCTATTACCACCACCACTGATTTAGCCGTCGGACAAACCTTGCCGCGCCCTCAGTCGCAGCACCATGGCTGCGGTGACCGCCATCACCATGAGCGCGCTAAAGGCAAAGTAGCCGACCACGATGTGCAATTTCCCGGCATTCACCTCCGGGTTCTCCGGCGCGATTTCTTCGTTCAGCGGTAACGCGAACAGCGCCGAAAACGGGCTCGCCACTCCCGTCCAATCGGCCTGGGCGATCACCGGGGCGGACATTTCCAGCGTTCTCGCCAAGGTCGAGAGCGCCGGCGGTGCGACATACAGCAACAGCAGTACGGCGTAGGTCGTCAACAAAGCGATCGAAGACTTGCGTGTGAACAGGCTGCACGCCAGCGCGATCACACAGTTGACCAAACAGACCACGGCGATGATCAAAAACATGCCCAGCACCGTCAAGCCGTTGGACCAAAACGATGTGTTCAACACCGCACCGAGAATCAAGGGCCACATCAGAAACGACGTCAATACAAAGCTGATTCGAAACCGCACCACAAATTTTCCCCACAGAATCTGCACGGGTGAAAGCGGCGTCGTCAGCAAAAGGTCCAAGGTCTGACGTTCGCGTTCACTGGTGATGCTGCTGGCCAAGAACGAGGGCCCGACCAACATGTTGAACACGATCACGTAAACGCCGAACCAGGGCGCATGCTCTTGTTTAAAGAACAAGAACACGCCCATCATCGGGATCGCCAACAAGATGCTGATCTGGATCACCAGACGCAGCATCAACGTGCCCTGACTGAAGATCTCGCTGTGCAGTTCTTTGTCGTAGACGGGATTCGCACCATCGGCCATCATTTCGTCTTTCCGTGGCGGTGCAAACAATCGGTCGGGAAACTGGTCCGGTTGGATCACCAACCCGACCGCCTCTTCGGCTTCACGTTCCAAATCGATCACTTCTTTGCCTTCGCTGCCCACGTCCGGCGGATAGAGCATGCGCCCGGCTGCGGCGGCTCCCATCAAGATCACGGCGGTCAACCCGAAGGCGGGAAAGACGATCGCGGAGATCTTGAGCCGCAAATCACCCTCGCTGGCCATCGAGGCCCAAAACAGGCAGGCGCCGATCACCAACGGCAAGATCGCCAGGTAGCTGACCACCAACGCACTGCTCGTCCGCGGAAAATAGCTGCTGGCCATCACGCCGATCGCGCCGAACAGGACCACCGAAATGATCAATCCCAAATAGGCGGCCAACACCTCGTAAACACTCACGCCGCCCAGCGGCAGACACAAGACGATGATCGGCAGCGAACCGATGATCAGCATGCCGATGTGGGTCAGCGAAGCGACGATCTTGCCGATGATGATCGCGCCGGGCCGCAACGGACTGGCCAATAACATCTCATACGTCTTGCGCTCTTTTTCACCCGCGATCGTGCCCGCCGCAAAGCTGGGGGCCATCAGCGAAGCGATCACGTATTGCCCCAGAAAAAACAGGTTGACCAACTTCGTCGCCGAGGGCGGGTTGGACGTCAGGTCCAGTCGCTGGTCCGAGGGCCAGGCGGCGACGACCACCGTCGCCAACAGTAACTGGTAGACGGCCAGCAGCACGAACGCTCGCTTGGTGCGCAGATTGACCAGTAATTCACGTTGCAGGACCGGGTTTTCGAAAACGTACATGAATGAAAAGACTTCCGTATCACGGGACATGCCGACGGGGGCTTGCGCACAAATCGATGTGGGCGGGTCGAAGTGGGCGGGAATTCCTGATTGCCCTGTCAGTTTCGACGGTGCCTGACCCCTTTTCCGCTCTGACCCCTTTTCCGCTCCGACATTCTACGCGATCGGAGTCTTGGAGTTTTCGCCGGCCTGCTCAATCACATATTTTGGGACCGCATAGCCGGGTAGCCTGGCCCGCAGTTGCTCGAGGAGCTGCTTGCCGCGTTCGATGTCGACCCAAAAATGGCCGGCTCCGCGGACGCGATCGAGTTGATGCAAGTAGTACGGCACGACGCCCGAATCGACCAATTTCAGCGACAGATTTGCCAGTGCGTCGACCGAATCGTTGACTCCGGCCAACAGGACCGCCTGATTGAGCACCGAGATCCCCGCACGCCTCAACCGATCCAGCGCCGCGACGACGTGGAAATCGATTTCTTGAGCGTGGTTGCTGTGCACAACGACCCAGACGGCCAAACGCGAGTGGTCCAGTCGGTCGACAAGCTCGGCGGTGACCCGTTGCGGAATCGCGATCGGAAGTCGGGTGTGAATCCGCAGCCGGCGGACGTGGGCGATCGCTTCAATTCGGTCGATCAATTCCGCCAACACGTCATCGGTCAACGTCAACGGGTCGCCCCCGCTGAGCAACACTTCTTCGATCGATTCGTCGTCCTGAATGTATTGCAAGGCAGGCGCCCAGGACTGTTTCCGCGATCCGTTTTCCAAGTAGGGGAATTCGCGCCGGAAACAATAGCGACAATGCACCGCACAGGCCCCATGTGTGACGATCAAGGCCCGCCCGTCGTACTTGTGCAACAGCCCGCCGCCTCGTTGGGCCGGTAAATCGCCGACGGGGTCGGACACGAACCCGGGCCGCTCGGCGAGTTCGTCCGCGGTGGCCAGGACCTGGCGCAAGATCGGATCGTTGGGATCGCCGGGGGTGATTCGGGAAACAAGTTCGAGGGGCACGAAGGTCGAGAACGCCTCCGCCCGCTCCGCCTGGGGGTCCGCCGCGAGGCCCAGCAACCGACGCAGCTCGCTTTGAGAGCGGATGGCCCGTTTCATCGCGGTCTGCCAACCGACCTGGCGGGGGTTCGCGGCGAAGGAACGGGCGCCGTTTTTCGGTGCGGTGGCGGTGGGCGAACAATCAGAAGGTGACATGGATCCGATCCCGGGGCGGTTTCTGGAGGGTTCGAGAAAACTAGCTTCTACCCGGTCGGGACAAAACCGCCCCTGCTCGGTAAACTCTCGCCCCGATGGGAGTCATTGAAACTCCTGATCGCCCCCGCAGAAGTCTGTATCACGGAGCCGGACAAACCGATGGCAACTTACAACACCAGCGATTTCCGAAAAGGGCTGAAAGTCCAAATCGATGGAGAACCTTACCTGATGACGGACATGCAGTTCGTCAAGCCGGGCAAAGGCAACGCGCTTTACAAGTGCAAACTGAAAAACTTGATTCGGGGCACCACCTTGGATCGAACCTACAAGGGCGGCGATTCGTTGGAAGCCGCCGACGTCCAGACCACGGACGTGTCGTTCCTGTATCGCCAAGGTCAGGACTACGTCTTCATGCACCAAGAGACGTTCGAGCAATACGAAGTGCCCGAGAACGTCGCCGGGGACATTTGGAAGTACCTCAAGGACGGCATGATCTGCACGATGACGACGTACAACAGCAACCCGATCATCGTCGAACCGCCCACCATGGTCGAATTGGAAGTCACCGATTGCGCCCCCGGCGCCAAGGGTGACACCGCGACCAACGTGACCAAACCGGCGACGGTCGAAACCGGTGCGGAGTTCATCGTTCCCGGATTCATCAAGACCGGCAATGTGATCAAAGTGGACACGCGAACGGGCGAGTACAGCGAACGCGTCAGTAACTAAATGGTCAACCCTCTCCTGCTTCCCGAACTCCGAGAGATGTTGGCCGAAAGTAATTCGGCCGAGCTGGTCGAGTTCTGCACGGCGCTCAATGCCGGACGAACCGCGGAATTCATGGAGGGGCTCGATGACGTCGACCTGTGGTCGGTGTTGCAGTACGCGGATCTGGATCGACGCGCGGAGATTTTCTCCTACTTCGACGAGCAGCGACAAGTCGATCTGTTGCAGAGTCAGGAGCCGCGCGAAGTCGCCACGTTGGTCGACAGGATCGCATCGGACGATCGCGTCGACCTGATTCAGCAACTTTCTCCGGCACGCGTCAAGGCGATCTTGCCGCTGTTGCCGGTCGAAGACCGCCGCGACATCTTGCGACTGTGTTCCTACGAAGAGGGCACCGCCGGCGCGTTGATGACGTCGGAAGTCGCGATGCTCGCCGAGTCGCTGACGGTGTCCGAGGCGCTCAAGGAACTCGGCAAACAGGCCAGCGAGCTGGAAACGATCTACTACCTGTACGTGGTCGACAACGACAACCTGCTGCGAGGCATCGTGTCGACGCGACAACTCGTTTCATCATTATCCCGTACCGAACGCACGCTCGGCGAAATGATGGAGACCGATGTCATTGTCGCTGAAGTCGACGAGGATCAGGAATCGGTCGCCGAAAAAGTCGAGCGATTCAACCTGCTCGCCATCCCGGTCGTCGATTCGGGACGTCAGTTGCTGGGGATCATCACCCACGATGACGTGATCGACGTCGTTCGAGAAGAGTTGACCGAAGATGCCCATCGGATCGCCGCCGTCGAACCGCTGGAACAAGACTACTTGCGGATCGGTTTGCTGACGCTGTCGTGGAAGCGGGGCATCTGGCTGATCATCTTGTTCTTCGCCGCGCTGCTGACCGCGTTCGCGCTGGAACACTATCACGAAGAGCTGCAAAACTATATTTGGCTGGTCTCGTTCATTCCCCTGATCATCAGCGCCGGCGGAAACTCCGGCAGCCAGTCGGCGACTCTAGTGATCACGGCGCTGACCGGCGGCCAGTTGGAATTGACGGATTGGCGGACCGTGATTCAGCGTGAAATCGTGGTGTCCTGCGTGTTGGGCGTTTTCCTTTCGACGATCGGTTATTCGGTCGCGATCTTCATGGCGCCGACACCGTTTGCCGCCCTGGTGATCCCGCTGACCTTGCTGGCCGTGATCATCGTCGGCTGTTTCTTCGGCGCCGCGCTGCCGTTGATCTTCCAGAAACTCGGCCTGGACCCCGCCATGATGAGCAACCCCTTCGTCGCCGGAATCGTCGACATCCTGGGCATCGTGATCTACATCAACATCGCTCGAGTGATGCTCTGACGAGATGCCGGGCGTGCGTGCCCGCACACCAATTCTCAAGTCATTGTGGTGGCGGTAAACTTCGGTTCGTTCATTTCTTCCCACCAACTCCACCGCAGCTGCCATGACGGATTATCGAACCGAACACGACTCCATGGGTGACGTTCAGGTACCGGCCGACGCTTATTACGGCGCCCAGACCCAACGCGCCGTCGAAAACTTCCCGATCAGCGGGTGGCGGCTGCCGCAAACCATGATCAGCGCCATGGGCATGGTCAAGCACGCCTGCGGCGTCGCCAACAGGGACCTCGGCAAATTGACCGGCAGCGGCAAAAACCCGCTGACGGATTCTCAGGTCGAAGCCATGCTGGCCGCCGCCGAAGAAGTGATCGAAGGCAAACTCGCTGCTGAATTCCCGGTCGACGTCTTCCAAACCGGAAGCGGCACCAGCAGCAACATGAACGTCAACGAAGTGATCAGCAATCGCGCGATCGAAATCGCCGGCGGTGATCGGATGGCGTTGGAAAAACCGATCCACCCCAACGACCACGTCAACATGGGGCAGAGCACCAACGACACCTTTCCCACCGCGATTCATGTCGCGACCGCCGTTCAAATCCAGACCGCACTGATCCCGGCACTGGAGTCTCTGCACGCGTCCTTGATCACCAAGGCGAAAGCCTGGGACAAGGTGATGAAGATCGGACGGACCCACCTGATGGACGCCACCCCGCTGCGGCTCGGTCAAGAGTTCGGCGGATTCGCGCGGCAGGTGGAACTGTCGATTGCGCGGGCCAAGGTGGCTCGCGATGCCGTGTTGGAATTGCCCGTCGGCGGAACCGCGGTCGGCAGCGGAATCAACACCCACCCCGAATTCGGCGCCCGTGTCGCCGCCGCACTGCAACAGCGAACGGGCATCGCGTTTATCGACGCGGTCAACCATTTCGAAGCCAACGCCCAACGCGACGCCTTGGTTCAATCGCACGGCGAACTGAAGTGCATTGCACAAACGTTGTTCAACCTGGCCAACAACATTCGCTGGTTGGGTAGCGGTCCACGTTGCGGGTTCTACGAGGTGCAGCTTCCGTCGCGACAACCCGGCAGCTCGATCATGCCCGGCAAGGTCAATCCGGTGATGTGCGAGTCGATGATGCAATTGACCGCCCGCGTGATCGGGAACGACGGCACGATGACGCTCAGCGGCGCCGCCGGCGGCAATTTCCAGCTGAACATCATGATGCCGGTGATGGCCCACACCGTGCTCGAATCGATCGCCTTGCTCAGCAGCGGCTCCAATGCGTTCGTCGAATTCTGTGTCGAGGAGATGGAGGCGAACGAAGAATCCTGCAACGCGGCGGTCGAACAAAGCCTGTCGATGTGCACCAGCTTGAATCCGTTGATCGGCTATGAACAGGCGGCGAAGTTGGCCAAAGAGGCCTTCGCGAGCGGTCAGACGATTCGCGAACTGTGTCTTGAGAAAGGGATCTTGGCCGAAGACGTTTTGGCCGATGCCCTGGACCCCTGGAAGATGACCGAGCCGCAGGGCTGAGCGTTTTTCGGCTTGTTCCCCGGCTCCGCTTGGAAACACGCCGGCGTGGAGGCACGGGACGTCGATTCTTTTTCTGCGGGATTTGGCAACCGCCTTACGGTGTCGTCGACTACGTTGACTCCGTTCGCCCGCGCCAGGCGACTTGACGCCCGGCGAGGTGATTGGCCAACGCAATCCATTGCAGCACCACGAACGTCATCGTCGCGGGGACGTGACACAACGCTCCGAACCAAGACTGTCTCAACCGCGCCGCGGCGACGAAACGCGGCACGTGGGCCACCACCAACGCCAGCGTTGAAATCGTGATCGCGACCGGGTTCCGCTCAGCGACCGAAACGACCAACGCAACCAACGGCAGCACGCTGCACCCGAGCAGCAAGATGGTAAACACGACGATCAGCTTTGGATTGGCGATCCCTTCGATCGCGTTCTTCAGCACGCCGCGAACCACCTCGGCCGCGCCCCGGTACATCCGGCAATCCGCCAGTTCCGTCCCGTCGACCACGTCCGTCATGATGCCGGCGGATCGATACGCGCGCGGCAGTTTCACTCCATCGTGTCGCGATGGTTTGATCGCCTCGTGGGTGCCCGCCTTTCGGTAGGCATCGCGTGTGGAAAGAAACAATTGCCCGCAACCGGCGGCGAGACTTGCGTCACCATGGGAACGCATCCGCGCGAAAGGCAGGTAGCACAACAAAATAAAATGCATCATCGGGATCAACCATTTCTCCAACCACGTCCCGGTGATCTGGTGGGGAAACGCGCTCAGCAGGCCGACATCGGTTTGATCTTGGTACTGCATCAATCGCCACAACGCGTCGGGCGCCAATCGCACATCGGCGTCGATGAACACCAATCGTTCGCTGGTGGCGGCGCCGGCGAGTTGCCAGCAGGCGTGTTGTTTTCCATTCCAACCGGATGGCAATGGTTTTCCGTGAATCAACCGAACACGTTGATCGCGTTGTGCAAACTCGGTCACGATCTCCGCTGTGGCATCGGAGGAGTCGTCATCGAGCACGATTGCTTCCACCGCGACGTTTTCACTCGACAGAGCCGCTCGCAGACAGTCGGCAATGCCGGACGCTTCGTCGCGAGCGGGGATCAACACCGAGACGCTCGGCGGTGAAGAGGCATCGGTCAGGATAGGTTGGCGTTCCGCCTGACGGCGGTGGGCGCGGCTGAGAATGCGGCTAAAGCCTGGACACCAACGGTTGATATTGGTGTTGATGGTGCCGAGACATTGAAACAACCGCAGGTTGGCCACGAACATCGCGGCTGGAAAGCTCGTCAACACCAAAGCCGCGATCGCCAAAAACAGGGTCATTGAAAATGGTCTCCGTGACCGGCCTTGAAGGACTTGCCCGTCAGCATCGCTTTGACACGTCGACAGGAATCGTACACCCAGCCTCCTCCACGTGTCCCGCTGAGCAGGTTGTCGAACGGTTCGCACGATCGCGAGATGGTCAATTCGGCCAACCGCGTCTGGGCGTCGCGCAGCCCGCCGGCTAAGTGTTTGGCCCAATCCGGCTTGGACCACTGCGGATGGTCTCCCGTTCGCATCGGCACGCCCAACGAGATCAGGCAAACGGGCAACCGTTCCTCCCAAAACACATACTCCAGCGCCAACGGCAGCGCGACGGCATGGTCGAAACGTTTACACAGGTGCGACAGGCCGGGCATCAATTCAGCGCCATGGTCACGCACGTCCGCGAACCGGCCTTCGGGAGTGATCCAGATGGCCGAGTCCGGTTGATTCAAGATCGAGACGCTTTTCTTGAGAAACGACGCGGCCCCCGATGTGCTGGAGAGTTTGACGCCGTAGAAGCCGAGCTTTTCAAAGACGCTGTATTGTTCCAGGGCTTCGGCATCGATCGGTGCAAAGAAATGACGTTGGGGGAACAGCGTCCGGTGCAGAAAATGTGCGATCAACGGATCCCACCACGAAGGATGGTTCGCGTAGACGATCAACGGTGCGTCACTGGCAAAGTCGGCCGCCGGGTGCGTCGACCGATCGATGGCGATGGAATGAAAGTGACGACGTAGGTACGGTCGCAAGAACGCGTGGAAACCGCCGAGGAACCAGGCGGCCGGTTTCTTGACCAGCAATTGGTCGCCTTGCGTTTCTCGCACATCAGCCTTCGTCATGGTGTCCGATGGGGCAATAGTGTTGGGGTGGGTGGGACGGATTCGCAGTCCGTCCCACGTCGGCAATCCGTCCCATCGCTGATTCAAGTTGTACCGGATCGAAGCGGCGTCAGTTTGCCACCGCGGACATCCTGGTCCAGCGAATCGGCCGCAATCCAGCCGCTCATCATCACCATCGGCATGCCCGGGCCGGGGTGTGCAGCTCCGCCGGCCAAATACAGTCCACGGAGATCCTTGCGGCGATTGCCCGGCTTGAACGCGCCGAGAAACTTGCCGTGGCTGGCCAGCCCATAGATCGCACCGTTGAGCACTCGATAGCGGTTGTGAATGCCCTCGGGCGTCAACGCCGATTCGTGCACGATTGCGTCGCGAATGCCCTTCGTCCCGGCGCAGGATTCCATCTTGTCGAGAATCACTTCGCGATACTCCGGCAGCATCTTTTTCCAATCATGATGCTCGCGCAGGTAAGGCGTGTGGACCAAAATGTACAACGACTCACAACCCGGCGGCGCCACCTCCGGCTCACTGATTGCCGGGGCACAGACATAGGCGGTCGGGTCGGGCGCCGGTTCGCCGCGATCGTAGATGTATTCGAACTCCTGCTCGGGATCTTTGGAAAACACAAAGTTGTGGTGCAGCAGTTGTTCGTAGCGTCGGTTGAGCCCCAAGTACAACACGACTCCGCTGCAGGCCGGGGAGTACGTGTTGCTCTTTTCAAACTTCGTCGATTGCGGCGTGTCTTGCAGCAGTTCGCGGTAGGTGCGGACGGCGTCGCAGTTGCTGACCACGGCGTCACACGGCAGCGTCTCTCCCGATGCCGTGATCACTCCGGTGACCCGATTGCCACTGGTTTGGATCCTCATCACGTCGACCCCGGTGCGGACTTCAACGCCCAGTTCAACGGCCAGTTTGCAAAGCGCCTCGGGGACCGCGCGGGTTCCGCCGACCGGATACCAACTGCCTTCTTCGGTTTGCATGTGGGCGATGCTGCACAGGACGGCCGGTGACGCGTAGGGCGACGAGCCGACGTACTGGGTGAAGTGGTCCATCATTTGAGCGACGCGGGCATCCGGGACATGCGACCGCACCACCGAGGCGACGCTTTTACCCATCCTCAGCGAGAGCACGTCCTTGAGCACTTTCAACGAAAACGCTCCGCCGACGTCCATCGTGTCCCCCAGGCCGCCGATCGATCGCCAAAAGAAAAACCGATCCGAGACGCCGTGCAGGTGTTCGCTCAACTGGATGAATTTCTCATAGCCGTCCGAATTGACGTCGCCGCCGGTGAACGCTTTCAGGCGGGCTTTCATCTCCGGCGTGCTGGAGACCAGGTCCAGGACCGTGTTTTCTTCGACTTTGCCGCCCTTGCCATCGCTTTCAAAGAAGCAGCGCCATTGCGGATCGAGCGGCAAGATTTCCAAGTAGTCTTCCATCTTGCGATCGGCTTCGGCGAAGACGCGTTTCAACACGCTCGGCACGGTCAAGATCGTCGGCCCCATGTCGAATCGGTAGCCGTCGGCGCAGTGCTGGGCCGCTTTTCCACCCACCCAATCGTTCTTGTCCAACAAGGTCACGCGATGTCCCCGGGCGGCCAACACACAAGCACTCGACAGACCCGCCAGGCCGCTACCGACGACAATGACGTTCAAACTCTTGGAATCGGCTGCAATCATCTTTGCTCTCGATTGGATGGATACGCTGGACTATAGCCGGGTAGGAAGCCTGCGGTGCTTGCACGGGTGGCTTATGTCTTTTTGACGCCCCCGACCATCCGCCGCAACCCGGCGAGTCGTTTTCGGACTCCGCCGCCGTGCAAGACCTGCAAAACACCGTGCAGCATCTGCTGGTCGGATTCGGAGCGGGGCCGCAAATGCGGCGCGATCGGCCCGCGGCGTCGGCTGATCACCTTCGCTGCCGTCATCGCCAGCAAGCCTTCCGGCCCACGCGTCACCCCGAATCCACTTTGCCCCCGTCCGCCGAACGGCAATCGCGGATCCGCCGTCGGCGCGATCAAGTCGTTGATCGTGACGGTTCCTACATTCAGTTGAGTGGCCACGTCAGCGGCCGCCGAGTTCGGTCCGAACACGCTGGCGGCCAACCGGTAGGGACAATCATTGACCAGCCGGATCGCGTGATCGTTGTCATCGGCACAGATCACCGACAGCACCGGCGCGAAAATGTCTGC
>NZ_JBFHKV010000076.1:0-14653 GCF_041595215.1 Stieleria sp.
ATCGTCACGGTGGGATCTTTTTCGATCTTGCTGCGCATGTACATGTGACCGAGCATCATGTCGGTGAATTCACGCTGACGTGCCCGCAAGGACGTTCCGGTTTCACGCAGCTTGGCATCGAGTTCCGTCAGGTCTTCGGTCTCATACTTTTCTTTAAGTCCTTCCAGCTCGTTTTCGAAGAACATCTGCCGCGCCCGGCTGGTCATCATCTCGCTGACTTCGCGTCGTTTCGACGCGGCCTGGGTGCCGACTTGTTCCAGCAAGAACGATTCGCTCATCATCTTGGTCTGGATCGCTTGGGTCAGCGCACCGCGAGCCAGATTCATTCTCGCCGGGGCAAGTTGCTCTGGGGGTAACTTCAGGTTTTGTTCCTTGAGCACTTGCTGGATTCGGCCGTCGACTTTCGGCTGGATGTCCCCCCACAGGATCGGCGATTGGCCCACGACGGCCATGATGGTGGCCGGGTCATCGGGCAGCGGCGCGAGATCCGCCGGCGGCGGCGCGGGGATTTGACCGTGCACCGTGCAGGTCGATGGAATGGAAACGCAGGTCAACACGGCAACGGCCAACAGTCGCAGCGCTGACTGGGCGGTCACCGATCGTGGTGGCGAAGAGGGTTGGTTGGAAAGCATCATCCGCCCGCAGCGAAATGGTGGTGGTGAACGGGTTGAAGTGCCTTGTAAGCTGCACCAACGGCTGAAAACAAGATCAGTCGCGGGTGCTGGTCCAGAGCCTGGGCACGCGTCGTCGGGAATGAAATCCAGATCGCCATTGACAGCACCACCGGTGGGCGACTATTTCGGCGTTCATGGCTTGGACCTGACGGCCGTCGACGCGACCGAACCAGGCCAAAACCCGATGAAAACACCAATACACAGGCGGATATTCGAACGTAGGCAAACGTTTTGCGGGAATCGTTTCCTGTCCTTTCATTTGAAAGGTCGGAGCGTTCAATGCGACTGACGACGGTTTCTGGGTCAACCGTCTTCGGTAGCTGCTCCACTTCGGACATCCGCCCGCATCGGGGCGCTGCACCGCAGCGCCCCGATGCTCGATACACCATCGTCTTGAATGGGAAGACTTCTGAAGCGACCTTGGTGCAGAGGTCCGCGCCCCACGCCTCATCGAGCACCTTTGCAAACGCAAGAAGATCTCGTTCCTTCTGAACAATCGGCATGCCCCCCCGCTTCGTCAGCTCGCGGTGATCGTGACATTGCAATCGAAGCCGTTTGCCCTCCAAAGTCTGCCCCCTCTCAATTGTTCTGACGTTTCCAAGATTCCGTTTTCGTCGGGGCCGCATTGGCTTCGAAGAATGGTCAAAACATGGGGTGGTCAAAACATGTTGGTCCCCGAAAGGTGGCTGCTGCTCATTGACTCCATTTTTTGACCAATCAATCTTTTGACCAATCAATCTTTTGACCAATCAATCTTTTGACCAATCAATCTTTTGACCAATCAATCTTTTGACCAATCAATCTTCTGACCAATCAATCTTTTGCCCCCAGCCCATCCGCCGGGCATAAAAGGTGCGACACACCCGTCGATTGGGTGGGCAGCCTAAAAAAATACCCTTCCCGGCTGAATTGACGGGCACCTCCAAGCACAATGGCGCGTCAAACCAGTCTCACCGAGCGGTTTGGAATGCCTGAAAATGACACTCTGGGCGGGGTTTTGGTGCACGTTACGCCTTCTGCAGTGGTCGTTTGGCTGCGTCCGAACCTGTTCCCCCTTGCGCGGTGAAGCATTTATTTCCCGTGTTTTTCGAGGTTTTAGCGGCAGGGCGCAAGCCCTCCGGTTCACCAGCGTTACCCGAACACCGGAGGGCTCGCGCCCTACCGCTAATAAATGCTTCATAGCGTTGCATCCCCTCCTCCCGCAGCAAGCTCCATGTGGCCCCGTAGCCTGACTGGCAAACGCAGACGACCGCTTAGAAATCGGTCCACGACACCATCGATTCGGTCGCGACGTCACCGCGTGGAAACCTTGGAGGACCGTCGGTTATTGGTCGCGACGATTTCGGTCACCGCCGAATCACCGGTCGCGATCGCCGAAGACCCGCTCAAACGCATCGTCTATTCGATGACGCGTGATGAGACCGAGGACTTTCTGACGGTCAAGTTTGAACTCTCCGGTGACGCCCTCTACGACGTCGACTATACCGCTCGCGAGATCAAGAACGACACGATTTTCTTCCCCGACGAACCTCCGGCGACCGGACCGGTGACCGCGACGGCGACGTTTTATCCGGGCGAGTCGACCGTCAAGCTGTCGGTCAAGCCGATCCGGGACAACCTGATCGAACGTGACGAAAACATCGTCGTGACGATCGTCGCGGCGGACGAGTTTGGACCGGTCTACGGCGCCGCCGCTCATTTCGTCACCCGACGGCAAACCGATTATTATCTCGTCGATGATGAAAATCGGTTGGCCACCGTGGACGTCGACACCGGTTGTGTGCACGTCCTGGGCACGATTGCCAGCCCCCAAACGATCACCGACATCGCGTTCACCGAAGACGGTGATCTGATCGCGATCACGGCGGATCGCTTGTACGAAGTGCACCCGGACCAAATCAACGCCGGCGTGATCGCATCGACCTTCATCAACTTCCACGGCATCCCCCGCGCCAATGCCCTGATCG
The DNA here is from genome assembly GCF_041595215.1 of Stieleria sp. NCBI lineage: Bacteria > Pseudomonadati > Planctomycetota > Planctomycetia > Pirellulales > Pirellulaceae > Stieleria > Stieleria sp. The sequence goes on from NZ_JBFHKV010000076.1 coordinate 2,642, forward strand.
ACAGTCGCAACGGCGACTTCGGCAGCGAATCGGGTGACCTGTTTGCCGTCGGCGCCAACTTCCTCGATCTCAAACTTTTGGATCTGGAAAAGTCCGGCAATCTGCTCGTCCTTCACAACGTGACCACGGTCTTCGACATCGACGGTGCACTGGCGGCCCGTCTCCTGGCAAGCGATTACAAATCCAGCGGTGATCTCGATTACCTTTCGGCGGGGCACTTGGTGCTTTCGGCACGACGCCCCAGTGAGAGCTTTGATTCCCTGATCGAAATCCAGACGCCGGGGACCGGTGGCACGATCGAGAATGCCCCCAAACCCGCGCAAGATCCGGGCGAGAACTTTATCGACGTTTACGGGCTCGCGTTGGACGGCAACGACAGCTTCGCGTTTGCCGGACACACGCTCCTGTCGGTCAACCAGTTCACCCGTGACGCGTCGCGTGAATTGGAAATGACCGGACGCCCCTACCTGGTCGGCACTATGGCGTCGGCGGTCGGAACCATCATCGGCGACCCGGCCGATCCCCCAGTCGTCAGGCTCAACACGCTTCGTAGCGACCCCGGCAACCTGCCGCATGGGACGCAACCCACATCTTGGATCCGACAACGCAGTCAGTTGCGTGACATCGTGATCGAACTTGGAGCCAGCATCCCAAGCATTCCCTCCGGCGGGATGGTGTTGACCAATTTGGGAGTGACGGGGTTCGAAACGCCCGTCGAGATCGCGCTGCGGAACGATCAAGTCATCTTTGAACCCGGTAGCACGACGATCACGATCCAGCTGGACCAGGGACAGCTACCCGATGGCCGCTACCGATTGGTGCTTTCACCCGCCGTCACCTCCGGCCCCCAATTCACATGGACCGGCGATCGCATCAACCGGTTCTTCGTCTTGAAGGGGGATTGGAACGGCAACGCCCGCGTCGACCTGTTGGACTTTGCGACGTTCGCGCACTGGTTCGGCAACTCGACCAGCGTGGCGCCACCGTACGTTGATTTGAATCATTCCGGCATCGTGGATGTCAGCGATTTTGCCCCCTTTGAAAACCAATATGCCGACCTAGTGGCACTGCCGGGTGCGCCCGATCCGGTGACTCCGGACCTGGTCAGCAAAGCGGAACTCGATCGGGCGCTCACCTCGGTGCTCAATCCGCTCAACGTCAACGGTCGCGATCAGGTTTCTCCGCTGGATGCCTTGAACGTGATCAATCGACTCGCATCGGGTTTTCCGACGGCGACCGATTGGCGTTTCGATGTCAACCGCGATGGGGACATCACGCCACGCGATGCGCTCCACGTCCTGAATTTCTTGGCCCTGCAACCGCCACCGCCAGCCGGGCAAGCGACGTCGCAGCCGCCGACACGTTTGTCGGTCGCTGTGCCGAGTCCATTGATTGATCCCGATGATGACGACGATCGTCTGCGGCCGGAAAGGGTGGATCAATGGTTCGCTGCCTGGGACGGCATCGGATCGTTCCAGTGACATCTTGATCGCACACACCCGTCACGCCCAGCGTGAACTATTCCTACACCCCGGCCGAAACGACGGTGCTGCCGCGGCGGGACGTCTCGGGCTTGGCCTCCAAACGGCGACGAAATCTAACGTGTCGCCGCCGCGTCCATTCCACCAGCGGTCGCCAAACCGCCGCGGTCAATCGATACTTGATCAGCAGGTGCCACATCCAGTTGGAGCGTTTGTACAAATACGACATCGCCAAATAGGCGGGGACCGCACGCCAGTCTTTTGGGCGCCGACGCCAAATCGACGTGTGGGAAAACAGCCGGTCGTAACAGAGTTCATAACCGGCCGCCAACTGTTCGGGACTCATGTGCTTGGGCCGAAACACGACGTTGGCCGTGTCATACTTGCTCCAATCGCGATGCAGCAACCGCCCCTCGGATTCCAACTGTCGAAAGAGCGGTGTTTCCGGATAGGGCGTCATGATGTGAAACGTCGCACACTCCAGACGGTTCTCTTCGACCCAGCGAATCGTGTTTTCAAAAACGTCTTCGCGGTCGTGGTCGAACCCCAACACAAAACTTCCGTTGACCTGAATGCCGTTGTCGTGCAACAGGGCGACGCGACGCGCGTAGTCTTCGGTGTTCGGGCTTTTCTTCTTGGCGTCGGTGATGTTGTCGTTTTGCAACGATTCAAACCCGATAAACACGCCGGTGCATCCCGCCAGCGCCATCTCACGCACCAAGCTGGGGTCGTCAGTCACATCGATGCTGACCGCGGCACTCCAGATTTTCTCCAGCGGTCGCAGCGCGCGACACAGCTGTCTCAAATACTCGGGCTTTGATCCCAGGTTATTATCGGTGAACACGGCGTACGGTTGCCCGTCGCGTTGAAACTCTTCGGCGATCTGCTCGACATCCCGCATCAGGTAGGGCATGTGCAAGCCCTTGGTCGAGAGGTAGCAGAACCCGCAGCGATTGTGGCAGCCGCGAGTCGCGATCAAACTGGATGTCGTCAAGAAACTGTTGCGGGGCAACAGATCACGTCGAGGCGGCGGATCATCTCGATAGGGTCGACGAAAGTCGGCGCGATAGGTCGCTTGCAAACAGCCGTTTTCAACGTCACGCAGAATCTGCCCCCACAGGGCAACCCCGTCACCGATCGCCAGTGCGTCGGCGTGCGGTGCGGCCTCGTCGGGGCAAGAGATCACGTGCAACCCGCCCAGGATGACGACGGATCCGCGTTGGCGATACCAGCGGGCAAGTTCATAAGCACGCCGGGCAAACGTCAGATGGACCGTGATGCCGACGACCGCCGGCATCGGGTCGCTCGGCGGAGGACCCTGCAGCAGGTTCTCATCCCAATACCGGACGTCCCAATCGGCCGGGGTGCTGGCGGCGACACTGGTCAGCGCCAGCGTCGGCGTCAACACATGTTTGCCAAAACTGGCGTGCGGATCCTTAGGATAGAACGGGTTGATCAACAACGCCTGCCGCTCGCGGACCGGAGCAGTGGGCGTGTGCGGATCAAGTTCTGGAGCGATCCGCATCGCGCGGGGGACCCAACGTTTCATTTCGTCCATCCTGTTTCTTCGTGGCAATGTCCCAAATGCAACAGCGTGCGGTGCACCTGATCAATGGTTTCGTCCAGCGTTGACGTGCCGGCGGTTAATCCCACGTTGTCGTAGGCATCAAACCATTCCGGCCGGAGGTCGTCGGCCGATTGGACATGAAAGGCCGGCTTGTCATGTTGCCGGCAAAGTTCGACCAGCCGCCGCGTGTTGTTGGAGTTTGCTCCGCCGACGACAACCACGGCGTCGACGCGATCAAGCAAGGTCAACATCGCCGCTTGCCGACGCTTGGTCGGGTGGCAAACCGTGTCGACGAAGCGAATGTCCGCGCCACGGTTCTGCTGATGAATCTCTCGCGTGACCGATTCAACCACGTCGCTCGGCATCGTCGTCTGGCTCAAAATGCCAAGCCGATTCGACGGGTAAACCCGAACGTCCTCGACGCCGGCGACCACGTCATAGGCGTCCAGATCGTCGACAATCCCCCGGACCTCGACATGCCCCTTCTTTCCGATCACGATGACGTGCCGACCCTCGGCCCGAAGTTCAGCTGCCGCGTCATGAACGCGTCGAACGAGCGGACAAGTTGTGTCGATCAATTGCTTGCCGGCGGACCGCAAACGTTCGCGTTCGGCATCGCTGACGCCGTGTGCCGTGATCAAGACCAACGGGGTTTCGGCGCGGCAGTCACGATGCTGTTCATCGGATTGCCGAAACCCCGCATCGGCGAGCCGCTCGTTGACGATCCGGTTATGCACCAGTTCACCGTGAATCGTCACCTCAGTCGGATCCTCGACTTCCGCGGCGATCTGCAACGCGTCGCGTACACCAAAACACATCCCCATCTCGTCGGCGCGAATCACGTTCATGGAAGGTCCTGCTGCCTTGGCTTTGCAATACAAAGTGAATAAGTAAAAAAAGAGACGTCGTTCAGGCCGAAGACCAGCCACGAGCATCCCGCTGGCGGCGACTGGAGGATTCGGCGCGCGGCGCGGCATCGAGTTGCGCGTCGGCGATCACGCGTTCCAGTTCGTTGATGTAGTCGGCAAAACGGGAGCGTCCCACGTCGGTCAAGCGATACATGGTTTGGGGCCGTGTTCCGCCGGTGCCCTTCCAGATTTCGACCAGCCCCGCGTCGCTCAAGACGCCCAGATGACGACTCAGGTTTCCGTCGGTGAGTGAGCAGAGTTGTTTGAGATCGTTGAACAGCAAACCACCATCGTGCGCGGCCAGAGAGGCCAGGATGCCCAGTCGAGCCTTTTCATGCATGACGCGATCGAGTCCGCCGTAGGCGAATCGTCCCGATCCGGCAGGGGCAGGCTGCGAGCTTGTCGATTTCGAGTTTCGTTTAGCGGGCATCGGGTCGCTCCAGATACCAATACAGAATCGCGGCGCTGAGCAGCTGGCCGCCGCCGAAGGTGATGAACATCAGCCAAGGAGAAAATGCGTTCCCGCCTTGTCCCCATTGCAGGCACCCACAACCGCAGGCGATGTAATAGGCGCCGACCCAAAACACCTGACGTGGCATCAGACGATAGGAGGCAAACACGCCGAGGCCGAAGATCAACGCCCACAGCCCCGGCAACATCCAGCCGACCTGGGGGGCGTAACGATAAATCGAGAGCGTCATCAACGCCCCGACGACGATGCATGGCGCGAATTGTTCGACCGCCAGACGCGTCATCTGGCGCGATCGCCCCGCGCCGTTGATCTCGCTGCGCCAGATGAATTCGGCGGCCACCACGATCACGCTGACCGCAGCGACAGACACCCAGCCGACCAAATAACGTCCCAAATCCGTCGCCGGTGTTGCGACCCATTGCGATTGAAACGCCGCGGCGATCATCCCGATCACTGCGGAAAAGCCAACGGTTGCCGATCGATAGCCGCGAAACATTTCGCTCCGCGCGACACACGCCCGTATTTCGGAAATCTGGCGAAGCGCCTCGCGAAGTTCCATCACAGTGGTCCGGATCGGAGAAAATCGTTTTACTTTGCATTGCAAAGTATACGAGCCTGTGCCGGTCCGTCAACCACATTTTATCCGCCTGCGGCGGTCGACGACGCATCACGCGGCGACCGCGGTGACGCCATGTCGCCAGGGATCGAATTGTCGTTTCGCCATCGCCACAGCAGGCCTGACGATTGACCGGGGCGATCGTCAGGTCGAGAATCAGGGGGTCACGCAGACGGACAGGATGGCCAACCGAACAGGGGACAAGCCATGGCAGAGAAGATTATCGGCGTCGGACAGCAATCTGATTTGGCGGTGATTGCCGAGATCATCGAAGCCGAGATTCGCCGGACGTACGGTGGGGCGAAAAAGATCGTCGCACACGCCAGCGGGATCGAACTGCAAGCGCTGCGCAAGGGTTTCGATGGCCCGTTCGACTCCTACAAGATTCGCATCGGCGCCGATGCCGAGACGCTCGCGGCACTCGGGGAATCCGCCCAATCATTTCCCCCCAACGCCGCGGTGACGGAAGAAGAAGGCGTTTTCTGTGTTGAGTTTCTCAAGGTGGCGCATCACAGTGCCGCTTCCATGGATGCGATCAAGGAGATCTCCGGAAAGCTGCTGTTGCCGGACGTTTGGCGTTTTCAAGGCGAGCGGTTTCGCCGCGAGACGCTTCGCCCGCATCGTTTGATGGAGGCGATGGTGAAGTTCCGCGCCAGCGATCTTCATCTGTACCCCGACGCCGATCCCGTGTTCCGCGTCGACAATGCGATTCGTCGATCCGACTTACGGCATCCCCTGACGGCCGAGCAGATCACGGCGTTGATCAAGGAGATCGCGCCGGAAAAGGACTGGAAAGAGTACCAGGAACATTCGCAATGCAGTTTTCGTTACCATCAGGTCGGTGTCGGATTTGCCAGGGTCTCGGCATTCATTCGTGGCGGAGTTCCCCATTGCACGTTACGTTTTTTGCCCGAGGCGATCCCGTCCTTTGATGATCTTCAGATTCCCAACGATGTGATGAAAAAGTTGGGCGGCCTGCACTTCGGGTTGGTCTTGGTCACCGGGATGACCGGCAGCGGGAAATCGACCACGGTCGCTTCGTTGATCGATTGGATCAACCAAAATCAAGCCCGGCACATTCTGACAATCGAAGATCCCGTCGAGTACGCTCAGGTGAACAAGAAGTCGATCATTTCTCAGCGTCAGGTGGGCGAAGACGTCGAATCGTTCAACGAAGCCGTCCGTGCGGCGCTGCGTCAGGACCCGGATGTCATCTTTGTCGGCGAGATGCGTGACAGCGATACCATCCGCTCGGCGATCAGTGCCGCGGCGACGGGACACCTGGTCATCAGCACGCTGCACGCCAACACGGCATCCGAGGTCGTCACTCGGATCGTCAGTTTCTTTGACCCGATCGAACGTGACCTGGTGCGGCTTCAACTCCGCGATTGCGTCAAATGCATCATTTGCCAGCGTCTGGTTGCCAAGGTCAAGGGCGGACGGATTCCCGCGTTGGAGTTTCTGTTCAACGACACCAAACAAATCGCCGACTGCATCATGTCCGGCGATGCCCAGGGAATTCGCGCCGGCATGCAGCAAGTGATGTCGGAATCGTTTATCGTTGAGAAGTATTTGGTCGATCTGGCGAAACAGGATGTGATCACTCATGATGAGGCGGTGGCGCATGCCGCCAACCATGACACGTTCGAACAGATGTGGCACGGCAATTACGCCCCACCGACCATCGATTCGATCAAGCAACACTGAACGCGCGCTGCTCGGTCGTCTCCGAATGGCCCAATGGACCAACGAAGTGATTCGGGAACGAGCATTTGACTGAGAACACGAACCATCACCGTGAAAGTTTGCTGACCGAGCACTTTCGCGAAACGCGGCGCCAATTGCGAGGCTTGCTGCTCAAAGTCTGGGGCGGTGGATTTTTGGTCGTCTTGTTCGGATTTGCCCTGGCCTGGTTTTTTATCCAGCCGGCTCCGCCACGCACCATCGTCATGGCGACCGGGTCCGACGATGGGGCGTACCACCGATTTGCGATGCAATACCGCGACTACCTGGGACGCCAGGGCGTGACGCTGGAACTGCGTCCGACGGCCGGTTCGATCGAAAATTATCGGCTGTTGGAATCCGATCCGGAAGTCAACTTGGCGATCGTTCAAGGCGGCACGGCGCCGAAATCATTCAGCGGCGCGGTCGAAATCGAAGCCTTGGCCAGCCTCTACTTCGAACCGCTCTGGGTGTTTTATCGCGGCGACGAAACGCTGGCCGATCTGCGCGACCTAAAAGGGAAGGCGATCGCGATCGGCCGCAGCGACAGCGGAACCGAATCGATCGCGACGTTGTTGTTGGACGAAAATGGGATCGATGCCGACGCCGGCTCGACTCGGGTGCAAGTCGGAGGCCGCGAAGCGGCCGAGCGTCTGAAGAACGGTCAGGTCGATGTCGCCATGTTCGTCCTGTCGCCGCAATCGACGTTGGTCCGCGAGATGATCGCTTCGCCCGACATCCAGCTGCTGAGCTTTCAACGGGACGATGCATACGTCCGGCGTCACCCGTTTTTGACCGCCGTCACACTGCAACGCGGCGTGATTGATTTGGAACATGACTACCCCCACCAAGACGTTCAACTGATCGCGCCGGCGGCGAACTTGATCGCCACCCGATCGCTGCACGACGCGCTGATTCCCCTGCTGTTGCGGGCGGCGTCGCAAACCCATCGCGGGCGTGAGAGCTTGTTGCAACCGGGCCGCCTGCCATCGACCGAGTTCATCGAGTTTCCGCTGAACCAATCGGCCCGCGTGTACTTTGAAGATGGACCTCCGTTCCTGCAAAAGTACCTGCCGTTTTGGGTCGCATCGGCTATCAGTCGGGGAAAGATCTTGCTGTTGCCGGCGTTGACGTTACTGCTGCCGTTGTTCCGCATGGCACCGCCGCTGTATCGCTGGCGGATCCGCTCGAGAATCTATCGATGGTACGAGATCTTGCGGGGGATCGAGTCCGAATTGCGCAACGAATCGGATCTCCAGCGGCTGAAAAAAAATGTCACGACGCTGGTTCAAATGCAAGGCGAACTGGATGACTTGAAATCCGTTCCACTTTCTTACATGGAAGAGTTCTACAATCTGCGTTTGCACGTCGAATTCGTTCAGCGGCGTGTCCAATATGCGATTGCCGAACTCGATCAAACCGCTGCGGCCGACGACGAAGCTCCTTCCGAACCGGCCGATCCATCTGCCCAGAATCATTCTGCCCCGAATCATTCTGCCGCCGAAGATTCTGCCGCGGCCGCGCCGCCCCGCCCCGACCAAACGCCCGACGGGATCGCAGGCTCATAAGTGCGAAACACACCGACGTCAAGCGATCTCGTAGCGACAGCGTCGGTGCGAGATGAGCCAGATGTCACGCATCGCGCGACCGGCGATTTTGACTCGCTCCCAGGTAGAACCTGGGAACGAGCATCGTCTCGGGGCAAGTTCCCCGGGCAAGTTCCCTGGGCATCGCGTTAGACGGCTGCTCGGGAAATCAACCGTTTGAAGAACCCGCCGAGACCCTTGGGACGAACCGTCGCAGTGGCGGACTCGGCAGTGGCGGCCTGTGGCCCAAAGTGTTCACGCCAATCCTGTTCGGCGTGTTCCCAGCCGACGTCATAGCCGGCCTTTTCGCTTAAGAAATACTTGTGTTGCTCGATTTGAGCGATTTCACTTTCGGAGAGTGTCGACGGAGCGTGAGGCATCATTTGCTTCCTTGACTTGATCGGATGGAACGGATTCCCCGCTGGAGCGATGGCAACCAACAGCTGCGAACTGGTGACGACCACGACTCGACGGAAACGGACTTCCAGATTGTTCGCTTCCCACCCCGCCCGTCAATCTCATCTCGGCAAGGATCACCATCCACCCCGATAGCGGCATCCAGTTTCACCCTAAGGGGCGTGTAGGGCACCGCTGAAACGGGCGTACAGGTCTGCTGTTTCCTCGGTTTCTTCCTGCCGAGTCGTCCACCACAACTCGCTCTTCGGGTAGGAGGTCTCGCGGTTTTAAAGTCACCCTCCTGGCAGGAGGGTCGAGCGAAGCGAGGGCAGGTCGAACGGTCAATCGCGGTGTTCACTTCGCCGGCCAGGGTTGCGCCCCGAGCAGCAACAAAAACCCTCGCCTCGCTACGCTCGACTGTCCCGGGGGGCATTGGTATCTAGACCAGTCGCTTTTTGCCCAAAGGGCATGCATATCCCTAGCCTGGGGCAAGCAAACCGAGCCTTTGCGAGGGTTGCGCCGCCCCAGGAACCTCTCAGAACAGATCTGACAAGCAAAAGAGGTGTCGATACCAATGCCCCCGGGGAGAGTGACGAAAACCCATTTTGATCAACGACCTAAAACCGGCACGACCTCATAGGGCGTGGGGGAGCTTTCGCAAGACCCACGCCCCAGAAGCATTACGCGCCTCGGCGAGACGGCTACGCCGACGTCATGCCCCATTAGGCGTCGTCTGCTTCCGTTTCCTTAGCTTCTGCTTCCTTCGCTTCTGCTTCCTTAGCTTCCGCTTCCTTCGCTTCCGCTTCCTTAGCTTCTGCTTCCTCAGCTTCCGCTGCCTTCGCTTCCGCTGCCTTCGCTTCCGCTGCCTTCGCTTCCGCTGCCTTCGCTTCCGCTTCCTTCGCTTCCGCTTCCTCAGCCTTCATTTCCTCTGACTTTTCAGCCGCATCCGTCTTTTCGGCTTCGGCCTTTTCGTCCAGGTAACCCTGGAGCGTTGCTTCGATTTGCCGTTGTCCGTTGGCATGCTCGACGGCCATCCGCTGGTACTTGATGGCTTCATCCAGCTGTCCGAGCTCGTAGTAGCATCGCGCCAACGTATCGAGGATCGGCCCGTTTTCGTTTTGTTGCAACTCGGACGCCCGCTTGGCAGCTTTGAGCGCGAGTTCCAGATCCGAGGGGTCGCCATTGGTCGCGGTGGTCCAAGCGATTTGCCCCAGCAGCATCGCATCATCCCAGGCCAATTCGACCAACGCTTCACGAGCCACCGCCGCCTCGCCGGTTCGTCCGGCGATTTCCAGAACCCTCACGCGATAGTTGAGCAGCGTCTTGGACGATCCGAATTCTTTTTCGAATTGATTGAGTCGCTCCAACGCAGCATCCCAATCTTGGGCTCGCAGCAGTTTGCCAACTTCTGCGGACAGCTGCTGCAACTGCTCTTGCTGTTTGTATTCGGCGATCGCGGCTTCGCGGTCCCAGGTTCCGTCGACAATCTCCTTGAGCGGTTCATCGATGGTCCCGGGGTGCCCGATCCATTCGACGACTCCATCACGTCCGACGATGAAGGCGCACGGGATTCCGCCTTGCCCAGCGGCCTTCATGTACGCCAAGTTCATCCAGTCGTTCTCGTCGATCGCCAGTCGATAGCCGATGATGTCGTCCCAGGTTTGTTCGCCTGTTGCGTTGTCAGCAAGAAAGCCTTCGACCGTCGCTTCGTCTTCGCGAGTCACACCGATGAAGGTGACGTCGTCGGCGAACTCGGATTGCAGCTCGGTGATGTGCGGCATACCGGCACGACAGGGGCCGCACCAGGTCGCCCAGAATTCAACCACGTGGACACGATCACGAAGTGGTTCTTCGACCGGTTCGCCACGGACCCATTTCGCAATCGCCAGACCAGGACTCTTGTCCCCGACGGCCAGTTTCTCCGGCAGCGGCTTGCCCGGCAGATCCGATTCAGAATCATCCGAGGTGCTGGGGACGGTTGCCGGCGAGTCGTCGGAATCCGCGGCCATGGAATCGTGCACCACCGGCGGTTCCAAGCCATCGGTCGCCTCGTCCCGACTCGATTCTTTGCAGCCGCCGGAGACGGCAAACAGCGTGAGCAACATGAAGGTCCAGACGGATGCCTTCGATTGAATCAATCGTCGACAGAAAGTAAGACTGCAAGATCCCATAACACCGTGACTCCCGTGAAGCATGTGGATCGGGAGAGCGACCCCCGGAAGAATCGATGCTATCGCGTCGGCACCCCAATGGCAACGGTTCGCCACCGCCATTGACCAAGTTCGCGGCCTTGGGAGAGCGTTGAGCTGGTTCGGGGCAGACCGGCCGGGTGGGTGGGTAGGAGCCTGCAGAACCGGGCAACGGCACAACGATACCGGCCACGCGATCACACTACTGAAAAAACGGATTCGCCTTCGTTCCCGGCACCGCACGGCGTTGAGACGGGGAATCGTGCCCCGAAACCGGTTGGACAGGCGGCAGTCCGACCGGATTGGCTGCCGTCGAGGCATCGACCGGTTGCAACATCACCGGGGTCGCAGTTGCTGACGACGTGACGGGTTGCTCGGTCGTGACCACCAAGTATTGGAACACAACCGCGGCCCAAAAAATCAACACCGTCCCGAGACCCGAAAAGATCGAGTGCGCAAACAGAATAAAGATCGACTGCATCAGTCCACATTTGGCGGCACAAGACGTCCAGTACACCGCCAAAAAACAGGCGAACACCAGCAGCACTCGTCCGCCGGCGGGCCCCATCAGGGCTGAGAAGGCGAAGACCAAAATGAAATTGGAGACGGAGATGCCCAAGATCCACCCAAAGCAGGCGACATAGCCTGGCGTTGCGTCACCAAACCACAGGATACATCTCTGGTAAGAAGCAATCGTGACGAGCACCGCCCCGACGATCACGACGAGACCCAGCGTGGAGTTGAACGAAATGGATTGGCTAAACGCGGCGAACGGTTGTGCCGAAAAGTCGGTCATTGTGGTTCGATGGAGCAGAGTATGGATGCGGGTTTTCAGACATCGCTTAATGCATAGCTTGCCCTTTGCAACAGGTGGGCTAACGCGGCGCCGCACCCGCGAATTCCCCCTCCGTAGATTCACACCACCCGCAACAACGGCCTGACCGGTCTATCCCTCGATTCCTTGACATCAAATCCCAACCCGCAAGTCCCGCGATGACCACTCAACCGCTAGCTGCCCGGCACGGGGTAACAGTGTGCCGAGCAATCGTGTCTGAAATCCTGATCGCGCGGGTCG
>NZ_JBFHKV010000077.1:0-14638 GCF_041595215.1 Stieleria sp.
CTTAGCAGCGTCGGGCATGCTATGCCTGCCAATGGCGTCGGGCATGCTGTGCATGCCAATAGGCGTAGGGCATGCTATGCATGCCAATGGCGTAGGGCATGCTGTGCATGCCAATAGGCGCAGGGCATGCTGTGCATGCCAATAGGCCGTCAGGCACAGCCTGACCTACACCTACACCAAACATCCAACCCACACCTGCCATCAAGACACATCAACAAACTCCTGGACTGCAAAAATCCTCGGATTCCACCATCAGATTCTCGATCTCTTCCAAGAGATCAAAACGCTGAACCAGCCAATCCGCTGGCAGATCAACATCCGATCGCCAATTCGCCGCATCGAGTTCTTCCAGGGCACAGAGTTTCCGCAACAGTCGCGTCGAAGGACGGCAGTATCGCATCACGATCTCACGTTCCGAAATCTCCTCGCCGACCTCCAGACAGCCTTGGCTTTTCAATGCGGCACAGATCTGGGGCTCACGCTCGATCCACCACAAGGGTTCATCTGCCGCGACTTCAATTCGGTGGATCAGTCGATCGGGCCGGCAGCGGATCGTGATTCGACTTGTTTGTCCGCGCCAACGCTGAAGCGTCTGAAAAAGCCTGAACCGTGATCGGTACACCCCAGGCAATTCGATGACGACGACATCATTCTCAACGTGACCGAGAAGCCCGACGTCGACCAAGGCGTCGCATACCGAGTGGGCATCCCATTGCTTCTCTAGAGGAAGATGTAAATTCATTGACCTTCATCCATCGACGAGTAAATTGTGATCGATCTGCATTCGATAATAACGTGGATCCATCTGGCTTCGGACACTCAAACGGCAAGTGTTTGCTGCCTTCCTATCGCCTCGTATAGGGCTCGAACTCTGCAGCATGCTTTCTTCGGTACTCCTGCAACTTCGGCACTTCTTTTGGAAGCAGCGGTCGAATCAGGCCAAGATTGAGAAAGTGTTTGACGACCTTGGCGCTGTGTTGCGCGGCACGCTTGCAGGCGCCCTCCTCGTTCATGATGTTTGGAGACACGCCCTTCAAACGGCCAAAGTGTTTTTCGATGGCGACCTCCATCCGCTGGTCGTTCGAAACGGCTTCCACATCACCGAGCCCACCGTCGTACAACGACAACGCCGCCATGTGCTCACGCGGGATGTAACTTGTGATGATCGTGCTGCGGTCCCCTTCGAACGAAACGAACTCCGTTGTCACTGCCTCGGTCGTCTTCACGGGGTCTTCCCCTTTCACCGCCAAAACGACAACCATCTGGTGCTGCCACTCGCAAAGCGCGATCGTGCACCCGTCTTCATGCAAAGCGAGTGCTTCGTACTGCTGGCGCAACCCCAGACAGGGTCGCTGTTCGAATCGGACCCAACGAAACCCCTTCAACTGATTCGCCAAGCCCTCAAACGCGATGCGGGCCTGGGCCGGCATGTCAGCGAATTCAATCGGCTTGCTAGTTCGGCACACCGCGTTGAGCGCATCGCTACGCCCCTTCAGTTTGCTGACGACTTTGATGGCAACCACGGCGATCAACGCCAGTGGAAAAAACATCTGTGACTTGACCAACTTCAACAGCACACCGAAGGGAACGTTGGTGACATCTTCAGTCAAGTAATCCTCGTTCGACACGTCGCCATTGTTTGACATTAAACTTTGTTCTCAGTTCTTTTGGGAGAGAAACAATGACGCCGAGCGAACCGACTCCGACATCACGCACCTACCTTCACGACCGCTGTGAGCAACCGACGGTTGTTTCGGATGAGGCCTTTTCGGCGCTCGCCAGTCCGTTAACGGGTGTCGAGCAGACCTATTGTAACGCATGCAAAAGCATGTTTGCGGTCGACGAATTTCGCTGGGCGGACACGGATGAAAAACTTCCGGACTACCACCGTCGTCACGCGAGCGGCGCATCAGCGATCGATCGATTTATCGCATCAAGGCATTCGGTGATTGTCGCCCTGGTCCTGGCCGTGTTGCTCGGAGCTCTGACAATGATCCTCTCCTTGGTTTTTCAGGGCGAGGAACTGTTGACGTCCATTTTCTTTGGCATCGGTGTAGCCGTTCTCTCGCTGATCGCGATGGCGGCGGTTTTGATTTTGATTCTTACCCCGCTTGTCCACCGCCGCGTGTGCAAGGTGTCTGACCCCAGGCGGCTCATCTAGCTGCGTAGGGCATGCTCTGCATGCCAATCGGCCGTCAGGCACAGCCTGACCTACACGGAACGTTTCGCTCTACACGGCCAGTCCATCTGTTTTCCCATCCGATTCGAAGAGACCAAGTACGATCTGGTATCGTGACGCAATGCGAGAAACCGAAGTGGATGACGATCACCGACACGATCCGTTCGGGTCGACGCGGTGGAGCATCGTGCAAGCCGCCGGGACGGACGGGACGCTGGCTCGCGCTGCCCTCGAAACGCTGTGCTCGGCATATTGGCTACCGGTCTACGGCTACGTCCGATCTCGGGTGACGGACGTGGACGATGCACACGACTTGACGCAGGCCTTCTTTGCAGAGTTTCTGCGGCGAAAGACCGTCGCGGCTGCGGATCCGTCGCGAGGTCGGTTCCGGGCGTTTCTGTTGACGGCGTTGAAACACTTTCTCGTCAACGAGCATGCCCGCGACACGACGCTGAAACGGGGTGGAGACCAGTCCATCGTCTCACTCGATCGAGACGTCGCCGAGAATCGACTGTCGACCGGCCGCCAATCGAACAGGACGCCTGAGCAGGAATTCGAACGTCGCTGGGCACTGGCATTGCTCGATCACGTGCTCGAACGCCTGGCGCAGGAACAGGCGGCCGCGGGACGCGAGAGGGAGTTTGCCGAACTCAGGCCGTTCCTGACCGGCGAGCAGCAGGAAACGTCGTTGGCCGACGCCGCACGCACGTTGAAGTCGACTCCCCAGGCAATTCGCGCAGCGATTTACCGGCTGCGGAAACGCTATCGCAGCCTCCTGCGGGACGAGGTCTCACAGACCGTTTCGTCCGCCGATGACGTGGACGACGAACTCATGCGTCTGATTTCCGCCGTCAGTTCTTGAAAAAAACTGCGTCACACTCGCCAGCGCTTGCTGTAGAGACAGTTGAACGACGGTCGGCGTGCGACCGCGTTGGCGGATGAAATTGTAGGATAGACTCGATGCCACACTTTCTGTGGGTCCCCCTTGCGGCCCAAAACAGCGAGCGCGAGATGACGTCTGTGCGAAAGCCGTCGCAACCATGAAGCCGATCAAACCAGCGAATCGTCGAACCTGTACGACTTGCGGAACTCCGCTGTCCCACGATCAACTCGGTGGACTCTGTCCCAAGTGCCTGTTGCTCGCCGGAGTCGCGACGGGCTCGGGCAGCCATTTGCGGATTCGCTGCCCCCAATGCCACGTGACAATCGAGATCGTCGACGAACCTTCCGTCCGCGATGTCACCTGTCCGTCCTGCGATTCGCGATTCAGCTTGGTGGGCGGGCGGGAGACGACGGTCGCCGTCGCCAGCGGCGGGACGGTCGGCCGCTTTGAATTACTGGAACGGGTCGGCATCGGAGCGTTCGGCAGTGTCTGGAAAGCCCGAGATCCGCAACTCGATCGGCACGTGGCGATCAAGCTTCCCCGCAAGGAACAACTGACGAGCGGTGAGGCGGAGCTATTTCTTCGTGAAGCCCGCGCCGCCGGACAACTCCAACATCCCGGGATCGTCTCGGTGCATGAAGTCGGTCGCGACGGCGATCGAATCTATATCGTCAGCGACTTCGTTCCCGGTGTGACACTTGCCGACACGCTCTCCGCACGCCGGCCATCGACGCGTGAAGCAGCCGAACTGTGCCGACAGGTGGCCGAGGCGTTGCATCACGCCCATCAGCATGGCGTGATCCATCGGGACTTGAAACCGTCCAACATCATGCTGGACGAAAGCGGCCGTCCACATGTGATGGATTTTGGTCTTGCCAAACGGGAGGCGGCCGAAGTCACGATGACGGTCGAAGGCCGGATTCTCGGCACACCGGCCTACATGTCTCCCGAACAAGCCCGCGGCGACGCCCATCGTGCCGACGCCCGCAGCGATCTCTATTCGCTCGGCGTGATCTTGTTCGAGATGCTGACCGGCGAGAAGCCATTCCGCGGCACCAGTCAGATGCTGTTGCATCAGGTGCTCCGAGAAGACCCTCCCAGTCCGCGGAAGCTCAACGGCAGCGTACCGCGTGAGTTGGAAACGATCTGTCTGAAATGTCTGGAGAAGGAACCGGAGCGACGATTCCATTCGGCTCAGGAACTGCAAGACGAACTGCAACGGTACCTCAACTCGGAACCGATCCGCTCGCGACCGATCTCCAGGCTCGCGCGGAGTTGGCGTTGGTGCCGACGCAATCCGCTGGTCGCCGGTCTGACCGCCGCCGTCGCCATCTCGCTCCTGGCCGGACTGGCGGCGTCGTCGTGGCAGTGGAAAATCGCTCAACAGAACTTCGAAGACGCCGACGCCGCACGGGCACTCGCGATGGAAAGTCGATCGGCAACCGAAGTGGCGCTGGACGAATCGGAAAGCCGCCTGGCCCGTGTGTATGCCGAACGCGGGCTGCTGCGCATCGACACCGATCCACATCAAGGGCTGCCGTGGTTAATTCATGCGTTGAAGACCGAGCCGAATGATTCGCCCTCGCTGCAGATGCACCGCATCCGATTGGGGCTGCTGACCCATGACCTTCCCAGGCTGGCTGGTTTTTGGCCTCAAGCGGTCGATGCGAGATTCAGCAACGACGGCTCGAAGGTTGCCATTGCGACGGGCAACCAGGCCCAGGTGTTCGTGCTGCCGGAGATGCGATCGGCCGGTGTGATGCGACACGAGCAGCCGGTCGTCAGCGTCACGTTCACCCACCAAGGTGACCGATTGGCAACGGTCTGTGCAAGCGAAGGTAAACCTCCACGGGTGCGGATCTGGGAGACGTTAACAGGTGCCCCCCTGACTGACTCACTCGACCTGACCGATCACCAATACAACATGCGCGACACGCCGACGATTCACTTCACCCCCGACGGCGATCGATTCGTTGCCGTCTACGCAGGCCTGTACAACCGCTGGCACTCCAAGATGGCAACCCGCGTCTTCGACAGCAAGACGCTCGAGCAGATCGGAAAGACGTTCGCCCATCACAGTGACCTGGACTACACGTTGGGGTACCACACACTGAGTCCCGACGCATTACACGTCCTGGTGCCGCGTGGGACCACCGCTGATGACGAGCGGACAGACTGGAACCAACAGGGGTCGTTTACTGGAGAGATGGAGTTCCCACAGCAGTACGACCTGATCACCGCGGCACCCGTCCATCCGCCACTGGAGCACAAACTCGATTTTTACGGGAGGCTGACGTATAGCAGCGACGGCAGCCTGATCGCGACCGCGGAGGGCGGACAACTCAAAGTCTGGAAGTCGATCGACGGGACACTGGTCCGTGAGTTCGCCCTGGTCGATCAAAAAGATGCGAGCGTGTGGTTCCATCCCCGGGAACGATCGTTGTTGGCGATGGAAAAGACAACGACGTCTTGGTGGGACCTCGATTCGGGCGATCTGAAACAACGCTGGAAACACGACGACAAGTTCTTCGTCGATCCGACGGGACAATACGCGGTGTACCGCGACTCCAATGGCAGCGACTACGTTTCGGAGATTCAGCCGGGCGATGTCAAAGTCAACGCCGAAAAACATTCGCTGCCGGACCTCTATCGGGTGAAGTTTTCGCCCGATGGCTCTCGGTTTATCCTCCACCCCGAAGGACACACCGAGGCGGGCGAATACGTTGCTCCGCCACATCAAATCTATGACGCCCGCGATGGCAAACCCGTCACCGCAGCCTGGCGATTTGACGGCTCTCAAGTCGACGAACCCTTTTCGGCCGACGGACGCTTCCTGTTGAGCCGGTTCGACGAGGGTGTCTGGCTGTGGGACCTCGATCAGCGTAAAAAACTGTTCCGTGATTTCCCTCCCGAACGAAGCAACGCGGTCGTGGACGCCGCGGTCAGCGATGATCGGTTGCATCTGGTGGTGTTGACGGAAGACGGAACGGTTTCGGGCTGGGAAACCGAGACCGGTCGTTCGCTCTTTAACCCGTTTAAGATTCCGCGTCCGTCCGCTACCGACCAGCGCAGTCAATGGAAGTCTCTGTCGCTCGACGCATCGGCCCGCCGCATCGCGGTGGTGGGAGCGTTCCGCGATCCCCATCTCGAGAATGAATCCCGCGATGTGCACGTCGTGCAAGCGTGGGACACGGCGACCGGACAGCCGTTGTTTCGCCAGAAGGTCTTCGACGAAAACGTCAGTTCCTGGGTCTACCCGGTGTGGTTTCTTGACAACGGCGACAAACTCCTCGTTGTCGAATCGATTCATCGTTGGAAACAGCGTCAGCAGGGAGCGTTGGACGCGTTGGATTCGACCAGTTTGCACGTCATCAGCGCGACCACCGGCGACGCCATCGGTGAGTCCCGAGAGGTGGATCACGAATTCCGTCTACTGGACATCACCGCGGACGGCAGTCGCTGTCTGGTCTTCCGTCAACAAGATCCCTGGCAATACAACGGCAAAGCCCCCGTTGAGTTCGAGCCCCACGTGCAGTTGTTTAGTACGGAAACCTGGTCGCCTGTCACGGCGAGGATGGCACCCGTCAGCGGATCGGCGTGGAACGCAAAACTTACCGCCGATGGGACGCGGATCGTGATGGGAAACGGCGAAGTCTGGGATACTGCCGGCGGCGTGCAACTCATTCCGGCGGTCCTGGCACATCGCGACGTCGGCGAAATCATCCTCGGCGAGGATGGAAAGGCATTTGTCGTGGTCGCCGATTCCAACAGTAGCTCGTGGGACCAGACGACCGAGATTCGTCATTTTTCCATCGACGGCAAATCCATCTCGACTCCGATGATCAACAACCGAACGGGCGTTTCTCACTGCGCGATGCATCCGGCCGATTCCGTCCTCGCGGTGGCCGGACACGGACTGAGGTTTTGGGACGCCGACGGGGGCACTCCTCTCTCGGCAGCCATCGACCTTCATTGCAGTCGCAGCATGGGCCGCGTTCAAAACGACGACCGCATGACGTTCTTCACCCCCGACGGTAACCGACTTTACATCGAGGCGGGCGGAGATCTGTTCGTTGTCGATTGGCGTGAGATCGTTGCCGGTGTGCCGACCGATCAGGTCCTTCAAGCGTGGGCGGGTGTGCTTTCCGGTCGACGGATCGACGACGCCGGCGGCACGATTGCGCTCAGCCCCGACGAGCTTCAAGACGCCTGGAATACCCTTTGCAGCGACGATAACGAATTGCCTTAACCACGGAGATCGATCATGCGTTTCAACGTTCCCAAACGATTGCTTCTTATTCCCAGCTGTCTTGCCATCGCCCTGCTAGCCGCAGCCCCGGCCGCCGAAGAGGCCATCGGTGTTCGAAACGACGCCCTCCTAGAACAGGTCGGACAGAAATGGAGATACCCGGGGACCGGCTATTCCGGTCGCGGCCGGGCGGGAAGCATCCGGACTGGGGTGCAACACGCGGAAGCTCCCTATCACAAAGTGTGGCAACACTACGCCGATCAATGCGGGTTCGACCAGCAGTTCGACGATGGCTTGTTCGTGCTCGGACGCGAAGTCGACGGCACCGTCTATCTGGTTGATGATCGGCGCTCCCAGACCGATGGCAAACGCGCACGTACGTTCTTCGTCTGCAATGCCCCGAACCACTCCGTCAAGGTGATCTTGGAACCGCACGCCGACGCTGCGACACAAATCTTGATGACGATCAACGTTCGCTGAACCGGATGACCTGGCCGATCACCTCGGGCTTCGCACAAGGTCCGCAAACGAGAACGAGCGGGATTAGCCAACGGTGATACACAAATGCCTTGTCAAACACGAATGTTGTGCATGGCCGTTGGCCAAATTCAACCTGATTGTGATGAGGTTCCTGGGGCGGCGCAACCGTCGCCAAGGCTCGGTTTGCTCGCCCCAGGCTGTGGATAGGTATGCCCTTTGGGCAAAAAGCGACTGGCGTAGATAACAATGCCGCTAGGGAGGGTTTCTCACGGTGAGCCTGACAGGGGTTTGCTTTCGAAACGTTCCCCTCGACGTTCTGCGTCGCAACCGCTATTCCTTCAGCCCGCTCAGGTCCCAGACGCGGATGGTTCCGTCGCGGCCGCTGGTGGCGATCTGGTGTGTGACCGGATCCAGGGAAACGTTATGAACGGCTGACTCGTGTCCGGACAGCGAGGTCACCAGTTCGCCGCTGGCCAAGTCCCAAATGCGGCACTTTCCGTCTTGGCTGGCGACGACGGCATGCGTTCCATCGCCGCAAAAGGCGACGCTCCAATTGTCACCGCAGCTGCCGACCAATTGACGGTCTTCCAACCCCGTTGCCGTGTCCCAAATGTGAATGGTTTTTCCCCAACCGACGGTTGCCAATTGCGTTCCCGTCGGTGCAAATTTGACGTTGTAGATCGGACCTTCGTGACCGAGCAGCGTCTGCCGCGTCTCCAGTGTTTCGGCATCCCAAATCCGCACGATCTTGTCGCTGCCGACCGATGCGATCAACCGTCCGTCGGGTGACCAATCGACACTATAGATCGATCCCGGCTGTGTCACGCTGGCCAGCGGACGCCCCGAATCGATGTCCCAGGTGTGGATCACGCCATCGTGATCACCGGCGACGATCCGTCGGCCGTCGGGTGAAAACGCGATCTTGCGGACCGCGCTGTGGGCGTCCCATTCCTGCAACAATTCCAACGACTCGGAATCCCAGATCTTGACCATGCCGTCGTTCCCGCTGGTCGCGACGATGTCCTTGGTCGGGTGATACTGAATCATCCAGACGATGCCACGATGGGCGTCGAAGCTTCGCAACACCTTTTGCTGTTTGACATCCCACAACCGCACGCTGCCGTCTTCGATCGCGGCGACCACCTTTTCACCACTCGGATCAAAGTCCACCGCCCAAACCGTTCCCGGGTTGCCCGCCAAAACGGTCGACGGAAAAACCGGACCGGCATCGACTTGAGGGACCGCGGCCGGTTCGCCACGCGTCGCCAGAAAGATCACGGCGGCAGACAAGCTGGCGATCCCGATCAATCCCGCGGCCCAAGCGGCGCGGAGTGTATTGCGGGAGACCAATCGATGCGAACCGCTGCGGCGCAGTTTCTTCGACGTGTTCGCAACCGCCGGGACCTGCAGCGGTGAAATCGGGCCATAACTGGTCACGATTTCGGCCAAGGTCTCGGCGACAAAGGCTGCCGACTCGGGCCGCCGCGCAGGGTTCTTGTCCATCAGTGCCATCGTCAGTTCGGACAATGGCAAGGGAATCTTGGAATCCAACTTCACCGGCGGCGTCGGCGTCTCGTCCATGATGCGTTTCATCACGCCGACGATCGACGGGGCTTCAAATGGCGACACGCCGGTCAACATTTCGTAGAGCACCGCACCGAGCGAGAACAGATCACTCTTTTCGTCCGCGGTCGCGCCGGTGGCTTGCTCGGGTGACATGTACAGCGGCGTTCCGGTGACCATCCCGGTCTTGGTCAGGCGGACATCATCGGTCGCGCGGGCCAAACCGAAATCCGTCAACTTGACGCGTTCGGTTCCCGATTCGATCAAGATGTTCGCCGGCTTGATGTCACGATGCACCATGTCGCGTCCGTGCGCGGCCGACAGCCCCGCGGCGATCTGCATCGCGATGCGAGCGGCCTCACTCGGCGGCATCGGTTTCTCCTCTTGCAGTCGTTTTTCCAGCGTCACGCCTTCGATGTACTGCATCACCAGGAACGCGACTTCGCCTTGATCCTCGCGCGCCACTTGATGCATCGCCACCACGTGTTCGTGGGAAATCGCCGCCGCGGCGCGGCCTTCGCGACAAAAACGCTGACGGGCCACGTCGTTCTTGGCGTACTCGGGATTGAGCACCTTGATCGCGACGTTGCGTTGCAAGTGGGTGTCAAAGGCTTCCAACACGATCCCCATGCCGCCCCGACCGATCACTCGTGAAACTTCAAAGTGGTGCAGACGCCCGATGTAGGCGGGGTCGTCGGACTTTTTCAGAAACGGCAATGCGACGGGGGTGGCCGCTTCGATCGTCGGCGTCAAATCCGGATCCGATGCCGCCGGGGACTGATCCGATGGGCCGGCTGAGCTCGATGGGCCGCTCGTGTTCGATTCGCCGCCCTCGCTAGCGGGCAGGTGCGTGACGCTGGCGTCCACGTTCGGCGTGTCCTGACCGTGAACGCTGCCCGACACCGCGGCGACGGCTTTCCAATACGCAGAATCGCTCGGCGGCAGCGCCCCGACCGCTTGCCCGACGAGATCCTCGATCGGAACGTCCTTGGCCGCGGCGCCTTCCAGGATCGCAGTGCCTGAAATCGCGACCGATTCGAGGACACTTTGGCAACGCGTGCAGCCCCCGATGTGCTCGGTTGCACCACTTGCTTCCGCCTCCGGCAACGAACCACCGACCAACGCTTTCAATTGCGTCTTGGTCGGGCACGCTGAAACAGTCATTGCGTTTCCTCTTCTTGTTCCAGTCGCTGGATCTCGGCACGGAGCCGCGCGGTCACGCGACTTTTGGCGACGTAGATCGCGCCGGTGCTCATTGACAATTCCTTCGCCGCCTCGGCAGCCGAACGGCCTTCGACCGCCGTGATCCGAAAGGCAGACCAAGTTTTGGGATCCGAATTTTCTTCGACGGTTTTCATTGCGATCGCAGCAAGTGAACGAAGGTGTTCCAATTCCCACTGCTCGCTGAGTTCATTTCGGTCGTCAGCAGCTTGGGATAACAATTCCAATTGAGCCGTATCATTGCCCGACGGTCCGGCTTTTTTTCGCTTTTCAAAATAGGTGTACAGCCGGTTCCGGGTGATCGTGAACAACCACGAGCGAAAGCCGCCTTTTTCCTTGTCGTACTCCAACCGCCCGATCGCCGAACCGACCCGCCGAAAGACGTCTTGCACGATGTCTGCCGCGTCGGCGTCTTGCAGCCCCCGGCTGCGGACGAATCGGTAGAGCATCGGGCCATAGTCACGCAAAAAATCGCTCCATGCCTCGTGATCGTTGGCGTCGCGAAGCCTCAAAAGGAGCGTCGCTCGCGTCACAGGAGATTCGCTCACCCTGTCTGTCTCAATTTTGAAGTTCGGTCCACTCGGCCACCGGCAGTGACGGCGCAAAAAACCAAGCGTGCGATTGTGCAAGACAGTATAGCGACCGAACCGACGCTCACAGTCGGCACGTTCCTCCGCAAGAACTACCTGGCCGAGATCGCTGTCTTACAACCGCCGGTTTGGAATTCGCGTCTTTTGGGATTCTTCGCCTCCCTCCCGACCCGAACATCCCACCCTACCGACCCCCCCGTTTAGAATCCGTTGCGGAAGCCCCCGCGGGAATTCGCGTCCTGCCGGGTAATCCGATTAGTTTCACCACATCGCCCCACTCCTGTTTCTCAATCAGCGACCCTCGCAACCACGCCCGTGCCGAGTTCTACGAAATCATCTGACGACGCCGCGGAGCCGAACGCCCCCCACGACGAATGGCAACCGGTGCACCCGACGCCGTCCGACGCCGTCGGTGATCCAGGGCTGGAGCTGCGTGATTCAGCGGATCCGATTTCGACGACCGTTCTGGCCATCGCCGCTCAGTCATCCAGTCCGACTGAATTCCTGGAACAGATCGCCGGTCGCTGGCTGACAGCGTTTCGGGCGGACGTTGTCGCGGTCACGCACCCCAACTGGCCCGCGGCGATGATGCTGGCGTCCGACGCGGAGCTGACTCGGCGGCTGGACGCCGATCGCATCGGCAAGCTGCTGGCTGCTTCCACCTCGGCCGCGACCGCTTGCGATCTGCCGCTGCAGCCCGCGTCTGACTCGCCGCTTTCCGAATCTCTCTCTCGGGCGCTCGAATCGAACGGACCCGATTCGGGAAATCAAGCTCGCGGGTTGCACGTTCGTTTGATGGACGGACGCAACCCCTGCGCCGTGTTGCTGATTTACGCCGATCGCCGTGTCCCCGACGTCGCCGCTCAAATTCGTCAGTTACGGCGGTTGGCCGAATTCGCCGACTGCTGCCGGATCGCACTTCACAGCTACCGCGACGATCACGCCAAGCAACCGCTGCCGATGCCCGGCGACGCCGCCGGTGGCGAACGTGCGTTGCGTCATTTCCACCGCGATTTGGATGTCACCGGAACCGCCTTTCGGATCGCCAACGAAACCCGACGAGTGCTGGAGCTCGATCGCGTCACGGTCCTGATCGCCAAGGGGAGCCGGCTGCGCGTCGAATCGGTCAGCGGCGTCGCCGTTGTGGATCGACGCGCCAACGCGATCACCGTCGCGGAGACGCTTGCGCAGCGGGCGCTGGTCCTGGGTCGGCCGATCAAGCTGCCTTCGCCAGACCCACTGCCGCCACAACTGGCCGATCCGCTTGATCACTATCTGGAAGAAACAGACGTCGCCTCGGTATGGGTCATGCCGCTGTATCAGCCCCGCTCGTCAAAGGGGACGAACGACCATCGAAATCGATCATCCGCCACCGACCTTGCCGAACCTTCACGCGCCGAGTTCACCGACGACCTCTCCAGCGACGCCGAACCGATCGGCGTGCTGTTGCTGGAATCTTTTTCCGAAGACGCCGAAGTCGAACCCACTGCCGCGATGCGTGAAATCGCTGCCGAAGCCGCGATCGCGTTGGCGAACTCTCGCGAGCATCATCGCATCTTCGGCTTACGCGTCCTGAAAACCCTCGGCGACTGGTTCGGTGGACGTCGTCTGCCGTACACCACGCTCGGCTTGATGGCGACGGTCCTGTTGCTGATCGCGGCAACGGTGATCCAAGTCGATCACAAGATCATTGCGACGGGATTCGCCGAACCGTCGGGACAGCAAAACGTCTTCGCACGTACCGATGGCGTCGTCAAAGAAATCTTTGTCCGCGACGGCCAACCGGTTGCAAAGGGTGACGTGTTGATGCGTCTGGAAAACGCCGACTTGGAATCCACCGCCGAATCTCTGTCGGGGGAACTCCAAACGACCGCGCAACGCCTGACATCGATCCGATCGATGCTGTTGGATCCGGCCACGGATGCAAAACAGTCGGGTCGGATGGCGATCGAACAACGCCAACTGCAAAGCGAGCTGAACAACCTGCAGAGCCAGCTGGATCTTGTTCGCAGCCAACTTGCCGAACTGCAGATCACCGCTCCGATCGATGGCGTGGTGTCGGCGTGGCAACTCAAACGCAAACTGTCCGACCGGCCGGTCGCCCGCGGCAATCATCTGCTGAGCATCGTTCGTACCGATGGCCCGTGGCAGCTGCGGCTCGAAATCCCTGACAAAGACGCCGCCGAAATCCTTCTCGCGTCGACCGCCCACGATGCACTGAAAGTCGAATTCGCCGCCGCGTCCCATCCCGAATCAACCTTCGTCGCCACACTCCAGTCCGTCTCCACCGCGGCCAGACGAAACGCACAGGGCGCGACCGTCATCGACGCCATCGCGACGGTCGATCGCCCCGTCGACGCCGATCGTCGATTTGGGATGCAAACGTTTGCCTCCGCCGATGCGCACAACGGTGTCGAGGCGACGGCCAAGATCCTCTGTGGGCGACGCTCGCTGCTGGGCAGCTGGTTCGGGGACGTCACCGATTTCGTCCATCGCAACCTTCTCTTTTACGTGCGATGACACCGATACGATGACGCTGACGCCGCTTCGTCACCACCGATCGCAAAGCTCCGCGAAATCACCGATCGGTTTGCGCAAACGCCCGGATCTGGTGTTCGTCAAAACCGAGCACAAACATGATTCCGCGGTCGTCGTCAAAGATCCGATTGCGATGAAGTATCACCGCATGCGCGACGACGAATGGTTCGTGCTCCAGCGGCTGCGTCCGGGTGTTTCACTGGAATCTCTTCGTGACCAATACCAGGCACGCTTTCGCCCGGCCAAGGTCACGCTGTCACAATTGAACGACCTGCTGTTTCGACTTCATCGACTCGGGTTGACCGTTTCGGACAGGGCAGGGCAGGGCGATCGATTGCTGGAAAAACGACAGTCCGATCGACGACGACGCATCACCCAACAATTCTCAAGCATTCTGTTCCTACGGTTTCCGGGGGTCGACCCCGAACCGCTGCTGAAACGTCTCTATCCCCTGGTCCGACCGCTGCTGAGCGGCGCGGGTTTGGCGGCGATGTCACTCGTTGCGATCGCCGCGATTCTGACGCTGGCTGCCAACTGGGATCGTTTCGCGGCCGAGTTCCCTGCCGTGCAACAGTGGTTCCAACTGCGTTCCGTTTTCACCCTGGCCATCGTCCTCGGTGTCACCAAAGTGCTGCACGAACTCGGGCACGCGTTGGTCTGTAAACGTTTCGGCGGGGAGTGCCATCAGATCGGTCCGATGCTGTTGGTGTTTACCCCCGCGCTCTATTGCGACACGTCGGATTCGTGGATGTTGCCCAACCAGTTCGCGCGTGCGGCAGTCGGGCTGGCCGGCATCGGCACCGAAGTCCTCTTGGCATCGATCGCGACGCTCCTCTGGGCATCCACGGGGCCGACGTTGATTCATTCGCTGGCCATGAATGTGATGGTCGTTTGCAGCGTCAGCACGGTCTTGTTTAACGCCAATCCGCTGCTTC
>NZ_JBFHKV010000078.1:0-14624 GCF_041595215.1 Stieleria sp.
GGTGTGCAGGCTTTAGCCGCCCATCCTCGCTGCAAAGCAGCGACCCAGAATCGCCTAACGGCTAGACACCAACGTGCGCTGGTGTGCAGGCTTTAGCCGCCCATCCTCGCTGCTCCGCAGCGACCCAGAATCGCCTAAAGGCTAGACACCAACGTGTCGATTTGCTGCTTCAGCTTCGGATTCAAGAACCCGGCGTCTTGTGCTCGTGTGTAATCGCGCAAACGCCCGGCCAATTGACGAACGATGTCACGATTCTGATCCAGGTCGATGGAGTTTTTTAATTCGTCGGGGTCGGTTTTCAGATCGAACAGCCAGGGGCGTTCCGAAATCGACAGCACGAGCTTGTACCGATCGGTGATCACTGCAAACCAAGACGGTTTGAGTCCCGAAGATTGAATGATCGCCACATCGTCCCACGCCACATCGCTCTGGGCGGTCAGCAACGGCGACGCATCGCGGCCAACCGCTCCCGTTGTCGATTGTTTTCCGAGCAACGACAACAATGTCGGGGCAAAGTCGACCGTGCCGAGTGCCTGGTCGACTCGCGTCCCCGCCGGGATCAACCCCGGCGCCGCGATGATCATCGGAATCTTCGCACTCGCCTCATACGGGTTGCCCTTGTTCAGCCGTCCATGTTCGAAACAAAGGTCACCGTGGTCCGAGGTGAACACGATGATGGTTTTGTCGGTCAGCTTCAGTTCCGCCAAGGTGTCCAAGATTTGGCCGACGTTGTCATCGATACAACGGACCATGCCGAAGTACAGCGCCATCAGCGCCGGGTTGAATCGTGCCGCCGAGTTTTTTCCTCCAACCGCTGCCCAAGCCGGATTCTCGTTTGCCATCGAAAACGACATCGGCGGTCGAATGACCATGTCGGCAAACATCGTGTCGTAGGGTGGGCGCACCGTGTTGGGACCATGCGGATCCGGAAGACTGAGGTGGTAACAAAACGGCTCGTCGGCATGTTCGCGGATGAAATCCATGGCGCGGTCGGCCAGCCAGTCGGTTGCAAAGGTCTGATCATCGGCGTCACCGACGTCGTAGCTGGGCGCATCATTTTTGTCACGCGAACCGACTCGTGGCCCGGCGTCGGTCAGCTCAAAGTTTTTCCAATGTCCGCGGTTGAACATGAAGCGATTGTCGCTGAAACCGAATTGTCGTCTCGGGGCCCACTGCGGTTTACCAGGCCCGTCGAGGTGCCATTTGCCGGCGTATCCGGTGGCATAGCCATCCCGGCGAAGCACCTCGGCGAAGGTGACGATGTCACTGTCCATCGGCTCGTTGTTGGTATGGCTGCCGGTCCGGTGCGGATACCGTCCGGTGAAGAACGCGGCGCGGGAGGGCGTGCAAACGGGGCTGGTCGCATAAAACGACGTACAAAGGGCGCCGCGCCGGGCAATCGAATCGATCGCCGGAGTCTCCACGAACGCCTCTTTCCCCCACACAAACGCTTGCTCCTCGGACAGCGTCTGGCGATAGCAACCGAGCGTTCGGAAATTGTGCTCGTCGGTCTGAATGATCAAAACATTACGAGGCTCGTCGGCTTGCGATGATGGACTCGCCAACGAACCGGCCAGCGTCAGCAGGAACGCGACCGGAACAAGGTAGCATGGTTTCATCAGATGGATCTCTCGGCGGGCGGCTGTTGCGGAATGGTTTTTTAGTACTTTCCGTTGGTTCCAAACATCTCTAACTTCGATGGCCTCGGTCGCACGCGGACACTGTGATCCGGTTCGCCCGTCACGCGGTCGAATTCATCCGGCGTTCGTCGCGTCGGCAGATAGTCACCGGTTCGCTTGGTCCAGTCTTCCAAGGCGACTGTCAAGCGATCACGGACGCTTTGGTACGCGGGGTCATGGATACGATTGTGCAACTCGCCGGGATCACGCTGCAGGTCGTACAGTTCCCACTTGTCGCGTGGTGCCCGAAAGCACGTTTGTTGGTGTGGCAACAATTTCCCTTGCTGTTGCAGACGCAGCATGTTTTGCCAACTCAGTCCGCGTCCGGCATCGGCCGAGGGCGTCGGCGGCAGATCGATGTAGTCGTTGCGAATCAGTTTGTATTGCTGCGTCATCACGCTGCGGGCATGGTCCTCATAGTCGTGCCAGTGGTCTTCGGCGAACGCAAACTCACGATGCGACAGCGTGGGATCGTCAAGCACCCGGACGAAGCTTTGCCCTTCGGTCGCCAGCGATGACGTTGCACCGGCAAGCTCCAGGAACGTCGGCGCAATGTCCACGGCACTGACCAACGCGTCGGTCGTGGTGCCCGGCTTGACCACGTGCGGCCAACGGACGATCCACGGCGTGCGAATGCCGCCATCGTA
The DNA here is from genome assembly GCF_041595215.1 of Stieleria sp. Taxonomy (NCBI): domain Bacteria; kingdom Pseudomonadati; phylum Planctomycetota; class Planctomycetia; order Pirellulales; family Pirellulaceae; genus Stieleria; species Stieleria sp. Next base: position 2,327 of record NZ_JBFHKV010000078.1, read on the forward strand.
AAGTGTCGTCTTGTCGCGCGGAAAAGGACGTCCGTTGTCGCTGATGAACAAAATCAAGGTGTTGTCCGCGACTCCCTGCTGCTGGAGCTTTGCAACCACTTTGCCGACGTAGGTATCCAGTCGACCGATTTCGTCATAATACAGTCGCAAGTCTTCGCGGACGTCCGCGGTATCAGGCAAATGTGCCGGCACGATGACGTCTTCGGTACGATGCGGCGGATCGAGCGCTCCGTCGGTGTATTCACGGTGTGGATCAAGAGCGGCCAGCCAAAGAAAGAACGGTCGATCGCGGGGCCGATCCTCAATCGCTTGCTCCCAGTCCTCGCATCCGCTGGGTTGCTTGGCGATCATTTTGGGCGGTTGCCCGTCTTCACCCGATGGCAATACAAATCCCGCCGTCGACGCTTCGTAGATCCGGTCGAAATGGTCTCGCACCGCATCGCCGAGGTGCCACTTTCCGGCCGCCGCGGTGTAGTAGCCGAGCTTCTGTAGTTCGGCCGAAAAGGTCCCAGTGCCCTCGGGCAAGGGCCAGTGCAACTGCTCGGCCCCCGTGTTGTGGGGATACTTGCCGGTCAAAATGCTCGACCGAGACGGGCTGCACGAGTTGGTGGTCAGATAAGCGTGCTCAAACCGCAGCCCCTCGGTCGCCAAACGGTCGATGTTCGGTGTTCGAATCGCAGGATGACCGTAGGCGCCGCAATCATCCCAGTTCATGTCATCGGCGATGATCAAAACCAAATTCGGCGGCGCCGCAAGCAACGAACCGGTCCCGAGGCCGACGCAAACCTGAAAAGCAACGGCGAAAAGAACTCCGGCAGTGATCAAACGTTGTAGCGGTCGTGTCATGATTCAAAATGCAAGACTCAGATGGAGAAGTCGATGTTGATGGCTCCATTAGACACGAAACGGCACGGCCATGCCCCCGCCCGGCAACTCCCCCACCCAACGCCCACCCTACGCCCTGCGTGTCGCATATAGATCATTGAATGCCGCAATTTGGCCGTCAGCGTCGTGGCGATGGGGGTAAACTGTTGGCTATCTCAGCCGTGCGAGACTGTCGCGATCGTTCAGGGGGAACGCGATGCCAACTCCATCGGTCAGTGCATCCCCAATGCCGTGCCGTCAGCGCGCCAACGAGGTATCGACCGATCGGGTCTGCCTTTCCCCCTCGACTCCTCCCCCGCTCCCTCCTGAATTGCGTGAAGACACGATGCGAAGACCACTGCCACTCTGCGTATTCCTGAGCCTGATTTCGCTGGCCGTTTTGAACGCTGCCGAGCAGACCCAACCGAACATCGTGGTGTTCCTGGCCGACGACATGGGGTGGGGTGATTCGGCAACTTATGGCCACGAGCTGATTCAAACACCCAACCTGGACAAACTGGCCTCCCAGGGTGTCAAGTTCACTCAGTGCTATTCGGCTTGCGGGGTTTGCTCGCCGTCGCGGTCAGCGATCCTGACCGGCCGGACTCCCTATCGCAACGGCGTCTATCGGCACCTGTCGGGCAATCACGAAGCTCACTTGCGGCGGAGCGAAGTCACGTATCCGAAGCTGTTGAAATCGATCGGCTATGAAACCTGCCACGTCGGTAAATGGCACCTCAATTCAAAGCCGCAGTTCAATACGCCGGAGTATCCACAACCTGGCGATCATGGCTACGACTACTGGATGGCGACGCACAATAACGCGGAGCCGAGCCACAAGAACCCCAACAACTTCGTTCGCAATGGAAAGCCCGTCGGTGAACTCGAAGGTTTCTCAGCGCCCTTGGTTGCCGCCGAAGCGGCACATTGGTTGAGTGAAGTGCGTGATGATTCGAAGCCCTTCGCGCTGTCCATTTGGATCCATGAGCCACATTCACCGATTGCGACCGACCCAAGATTCTCTGAACTGTACGACGGGCACGAGAACAGCACCTACATGGGCAACATCACGCAGCTCGACCACGCGCTCGGGCAAGTGATGTCAGCGCTTGACGAAGAAGGCGTCAGCGACAACACCTTGGTGATCTTCACGTCGGACAACGGACCGGTCGCAAAGTTTGGCGGTACGACCGGCGGTTTGCGAGGCGGTAAACGCAGCGATCATGAAGGCGGCATCCGTGTGCCCGGTGTTGCCCGCTGGCCGGGCCACATCAAACCCGGCACGGTCAGCGATGTCCCCGTCGTTGGCACGGATATTTTCGCCACGGTGCTGGACATCACGGGCATTCCGCTGCCGACAGATCGCACCATCGACGGCGTCAGCATGCTGCCCGCATTTGCGGGCAAGCCTGTCGAACGAAAGGTACCGCTGTTCTGGAGAACGCACGTTTCGCCACCGGGCGACCGCGTGGCGATGCGGATCGGAGATTGGAAGATCGTCGGCGATGAAACGCTCACTGATTTCCAACTGTATGAAATCCAGAAAGACTGGAAAGAAGAAAACGACCTGTCGGCCGAGATGCCTGAAAAAACCGAACAGATGAAGCGCATTCTGTTCTCCGTCTGGGAGGGCATCGAGTCCGAAGGCCCCGACCAATGGTGGAAGAGCGAGCGACAGAAGCCCGCCCGAGGCGGTAAGCTGAGCTATTGACAAACGGCATCACAATCATGAAGAGCATCTCGAAAAGCACTTGTCTCATCTTCGCCGTCGTGGCGCTGGCTGCGACTCACGTTCAATCACAGCAGCCTGTTTCGATCCAGTCTTTGCTCAGGGAGATGGTTGATCGCGATCAGGTGGCGCGGTACCCGAAAGCCGACTTCCGTCTCAAGCAAGCCAGCAGCTACGACCGGGCTTCCAAAACGCCCGACGACCCCAAGGGATGGTTCAGTAACTTTGATCGCAACACGAGCGACAAACACCACAATTTCGTTCGCATCGAAGAAAACCACGGCCGCAAGGAATGGGTGGTGATGGAAGACGAAGGTCCGGGGGCGATTGTCCGATTTTGGGTACCCTGGCGAAACCAATTGAAACCCGGATCCGACATCATCATTCGGTTCTACCTCGATGGTGCGTCCGAACCGGCCCTCGAAGGCAACATGTTCGATCTGTTTCAGGGAAAGGGTCTGATTCCGTTTCCACTGGCACACGAGTCCCTGCGGTCAGCCGTTTCGTTTTTCCCGATTCCTTACGCCAAGAGCTGCAAGGTGACGATGTCGGATCACCCATTCTTCTTCCAGTTCACGTACCGCGAGTATCAGCAAGACGTCGACGTGACGACGTTTTCGATGGAAGAATTTCGGTCCGCCAAGTCATTGATCACCGCAACCTGTGATTCTCTTCTCAACCCGGCCAAGGCCGCGGCAGGCGACGTGGTCAAACTGAAGGAGACCCTCGGCGGCGGCCAGCAGCAGTCTGTGTCGCTGAGAGAGGGCGCCGCCGCGATCCAAACCCTGTCGCTCAAACTGGACAGCTACGACGACGCGAACATCACTCGGCACGTCGTTTTGAAAATCAGCTTTGACGGAAAGGAAACGGTCTGGTGCCCGATCGGCGACTTCTTCGGTTCCGGCATCGGCCTGAACCCGTTCCAAGGATGGTATCGCACGGTTGACAGCGACGGCACGATGACCAGCCGTTGGGTCATGCCGTATCAAAACGATGCAACGGTTTCGATCTTGAACCTGGGCGAGGAGCCGGTTGACGTTGAACTGACGGCAACGGTCGGAGATTGGGCCTGGGATTCATCCAGTATGTACTTTCACGCTGCTTGGCGAGGGCAATTCCCCGTGCCGACACGGCCGTATTCAGATTGGAACTACGTCACGCTGAAGGGACGCGGTGTCTACGTCGGCGATACGCTGACGATCATGAATCCGGTGGAGCGATGGTGGGGCGAAGGTGACGAAAAGATTTTCGTCGACGGCGAATCGTTCCCGTCGATCTTCGGCACGGGCACCGAAGACTATTACGCGTATTCTTGGGGAGGTCGCAGCACCGACTTTTACGAACACCCGTTTCACGCCCAGACGTTCAGTCACAAGTACAATCAGCTGAACCGCAAACCCAAGATCGACGAGAAGAACACGCAGGGCTTCAGCACCGAAACCCGCACCCGCGCGCTCGATACGATGCCCTTCAGCAGCTCGCTACGACTGGACATGGAAATCTGGTCCTGGACGGATTGCGAGATGGGCTACGCGGTCGGGATGTATTGGTATGGCGATTCAGACACGACCTCGAACCGCAAACCGGATCCGGAAGAAGTGCTCAACGTGCCGGTCGTGCCGGAGATCAAAAATCCGAAACCGCGTTCAAAGTAGACCATGAAACTGTCTTCCTTCGCACCTGTTTTGGGCTGCTTCCTGCTGACGTCCGGCTTGACACTTGCAGTGGAGCAGCCGCCGAACGTCGTCTTCGTCATTACCGACGATCAGGGCTATGGCGACCTTGGATTTACGGGCAACCCGTTGATCAAGACACCCCACCTCGACAAGCTCGCCGGGGAATCGGTTTGGCTGGAGGACTTTCACGTAGCGCCCTCGTGCTCACCGACCCGGTCGGCGATGCTGACCGGACGATGGACGAATCGAACCGGCGTGTGGCACACGTTCTTCGCCCGTGCGATGATGTACCAGGATGAGGTGACCATCGCGGATCATTTCCAAGCCGCCGGATATTCGACCGGCATGTTTGGGAAATGGCACCTCGGAGACCACTACCCGTATCGACCGCAGGACCGAGGCTTTGACGAAGCCTACTGCATCCGGGGTGGTGCAACCGGAGTCACCGCCGACTACTGGGACAACAACTACTTTGACGATCATCACTTCCGCAATGGCCAGGCGACGCCGTCGACCGGTTACAGCACAGACGTGTTCTTCGCCGAGAGCCAGCGTTTCATCAAAGAGCAGGTCGAACGCAAGAAGCCCTTCTTTGCCTGGATCGCGACCACCGCGCCGCATAAACCTTGGGTGTGCCCGCCTGAATACTCGAGTCTCTACCCGAACCAGAACCGTCAAGCCGCCGCGTTCTACGGGATGCTGACCAACATCGACGACAATGTCGGTCGTCTGCGGACTTTCCTTGAAAAGCAAGGCGTCGCCGACAACACCATCTTTGTCTTCACCACCGACAACGGCTCAGTAGGTCCCAAGCAATTTAATGCCGGCATGCGGGGAGGAAAAATCAGTCCTTACGAAGGCGGGCATCGCGTTCCGTTGGCGCTCCATTGGCCGGACGGTGGCTACTCGAAACATGTTCGGATTCCAGAACTGACCCACATGGTCGACGTGCTTCCGACCTTGCTCGACTTGTGCGATGTCGAGCCGTGCAAAGACGTCGCACTCGACGGTCGATCCATCCGCAAGCTGCTCGCCGGCGAAGGCGACCCGTCGTTCGACTGGGAAAGCCGAGTGGTCATTTCCGATTCGCAGAGGCTTCAATCGCCCCGAAAGTGGAAGGACTCATCGGTGATGTCTGGCAAGTGGCGACTGATTCGGGGCGATGAACTTTATGACATCCGGCTTGATCCGGGGCAGCAGCATGATCTCGCCGACGAGCATCCGGAGCAAGTTGCAAGACTGCGAGGCTGGTATGAAAACTGGTGGGCGGAATTAGAGCCGACGTTCTCCCGGACATCGCACGTTTACGTGGGATCACCGGAGACGGCCGAATTACAAATCACTGCGCTCCAGTGGATCGATCAGCCGCCGCCGTGGAACCAGGGATTGATCCGGAGTCCGCGCTTGCCGAGCGGCCGCGGCGAGAAACCGACAAAGCCTGCCCGATTCAACGGACACTGGGCGGTTCACGTGACACGGACCGGCGATTACGACTTTGAAGTACGTCGTTGGCCCTCCGAGTCCGGCTTGAGGATTCGGGAAGGAGTCCACGCCCTTCCGGTGACTCCCGGGTGTCTGCCGAGCTACTCGGCTGTTCGCGGAACTGCGCTGCCGATTATCTCGGCCACGCTTCGAATCGACGACAAGGACCTCGAAACGAAGCCTGTCGGCGAAGACGACGCATTCGTACGTTTCACCCACCGGTTGACCCAAGGCGAGCACAGATTCTCACCTTACTTCTCGCTGAAGCCATCCGGCGATGCAGCGGTGGGACACGAGTTGGGATGCTATTACCTGACCGTGACACAGTCGAAAGAGTGACTGTCCCTCCGTACTCCAGACTTTCCGCATGATAAGACGACAAGCAACCATGAAGAACATTCCCCTGATACTCTCGGCCAGTCTTTTTCTTTCGTTGGCGACGGTTTCATTCTGCCGCGCCGCCGACACACCGCCCAACGTCGTTCTGATCTTTGCCGATGACCTCGGCTACGGCGACCTGGGCTGTTATGGCGCAACCAAGGTGCAAACGCCCAATATCGACCGACTTGCCGCCGAAGGCCGCCGATTTACCGACGCCCATTCGGTCTCAGCGGTCTGCACCCCATCGCGCTACGCGCTGCTCACCGGCCAATACCCGCTGCGCGGTAACGGGGGCAGGGGCATCTGGGGACCAGCTCCGGTGACCTCACCGCTTCTCGTCGACACCGAGAAAACCACGATCGCAGATGTGTTTAAAAACAGCGGCTACAGCACAGCAGCATTTGGAAAATGGCATTTGGGGTTCGGTCAAGAAGAGAACGATTGGCAGGAACCGCTGCGTCCCGGACCACAAGACCTCGGTTTTGATTACTACTTTGGGATGCCTGTGGTCAACAGTGCACCTCCGTATGTCTTTGTGGAAAATGATCGCATCGTCGGAAGCGATCCCGCCGATCCGTTGGTTTTTCTGGGCAGAAACCCAAAGGGCGCCACGCCGATCACACCGATTCCTCCGGAGGCCGCGCAGCGCAGTCGCAACCAATTCGGTGGAGCGAAGGAAGCTCACAAATTGTTCAACGATTACCGGGTCGGCACCACGTTGGCGGAGAAGTCGGTCGAGTGGATCAATGAACGCAAGGACAAACCGTTCTTTCTGTATCTGGCAACGACCAACATTCATCATCCGTTTACACCGGCCAAACGGTTTCAGGGCACCAGCCAATGCGGACTTTATGGCGACTTCATCCATGAACTGGACTGGATTGTCGGGGAGGTGATGGCGTGTCTGGAAGAAAACGGTTTGAGCGACAACACGCTGGTGATTTTCACCAGTGACAACGGCGGCATGTTCAACCATGGCGGACAGGCCGCTTTCAAAGCGGGGCATCGACAAAACGGCGACCTGCTGGGATTCAAGTTCGGCGTCTGGGAAGGCGGTCACCGCGTACCGATGATCGTCCGCTGGCCGGGCAAGGTGAAGGCCGGAACGACGTCCAACCAGTTGATCGGAAACGTCGACATGCTGGCAACGTTTGCCGCTGTCACCGGGCAAAAGCTGGACAAGCCTGAGCAGGCTGACAGCGTCAACATGCTGGCTGCCTTTGTCGACGAACCGGAGCAACCGCTACGTGACCACCTGGTCCTCGCACCGCACAAGGGCACGCACCTGTCGGTCCGCAAAGGAAAGTGGATGTACATTCCCCGTCAGGGCAGCGGCGGGTTCGGGGGACGCAAACCGGGCGATCACACGTTCGCGGGACCGCCGGCGGTCAGCTTTGTGGGTTCGGTCAACAGCGACATCGAAGACGGAAAAATCAAAAAGGACGCCCCTCCCGCTCAGCTTTACGATCTGGAAGCGGACGTCAATCAAACCCGAAACGTATACAAGGAACGTCCCGAGGTGGTGAAGGAACTCGACGCGTTGCTTTCAAGTTACGCGCCTCCCAAGCAAGCGTCCGGCCCGGCGAAACGAAATCCGCGTGCGCCAGGCAACCCCGCAAAGAAAACGCCGGCGACACCGAGTCCCCGAACCGCGTCCTTCGATTTCGAATCCGGCGTGCTGGAACCATGGAAGGTCGTCGATGGCGAGTTCGGGCATGTCATCGGTAGCAGAGACCGCTTTTTCCACAACCAAGGAGAGTACAACAAACAGGGCGACTTCTATCTGACGACGCTTGAACCCTCCGCCGAAGCCACCAAGGGCATGGACAAGCAGACCGGCGTGATCATCTCACCGCTGTTCATTCCCCAAGGCGGAACGATGACTTTCCGGATCGGCGGCGGACGCGGACCGTCCACCTACGCCGCGTTGTGCACGGCCGACGGCGAAGAAGTCGCAGTCGCACGCGGCATCAACCACCAGGCCATGCAGCAAGCCGTGTGGGACACCACTCCGTACGCGGGGCAAAAGATGTTCATCAAAGTCGTCGACCATTCGACCGACGGATGGGGACATGTGACGGTGGACGACTTTCAGTTCGATGCCAAAGTGCTGACTGAATACTCCGGTTCGGTGTCTGACTTTTGATTGAAACGACGCTTCACGTCGCGATAGGAGGAGCGCGGACGAGTCTTCTGCGCAGGCTGCGTCGTCGGGGTGCCGCAATTCATTACAATCATGTTGCGAATCCGTATCCCCGAGGCGTTTGATTGAACTATCGTCTGGTTTCCGGCAGAAAATCGTTGCGACGCAAATGCTTTCTGCCGCATGATGCCTCCGCCCACACCCCTGAGAGCATACAGTCAGGAACCGAATGACCGACGAAGACAGCCCATCAGCCGACGCAGCGACCGTTGGCCCGGCCCGCGATTTACCCGTGGTGCCGACTCAGTTCATCTATCCGTTTGTGATTGTCACAACCCTCTTTGCGCTCTGGGGTTTCGCCAACGACATCACCAACCCGTTGGTGCGAGCGTTCAAAGAGATCTTTTTGATCAGCAACGCTCAGAGCAGTCTGGTTCAGTGGGCGTTCTATGGCGGCTACGCGACGATGGCGATCCCGGCGGCGCTCGTGATCCGCAAGGTTTCCTACAAGTCCGGGATTATCGTCGGGCTGTTGCTGTACGCCATCGGCGCCCTGCTGACGATTCCGGCCAGCATGATGATGAACTTCAACGTCTTCCTGGTCGGCTTTTACGTACTGACCTTCGGGCTGGCGTTTTTGGAAACCACCGCGAATCCGTACATCCTGTCGATGGGCCCGCGCGAAACGGCGACTCAACGACTCAATCTTGCCCAGGCCTTCAACCCGATCGGATCGCTGACCGGCATGGTGGTCGCCAGTACGTTCATCTTGCCGGCTCTGCAGGTTTCGGAGTTTCGGGAGACGCAACTGCAGGCGCATCCGGAATACGCGACGATGCTGCCCAGTGAAGTCGATGGCTTGATCACCACGGCGATGGAACAGCATGCCGAAGATCACTTTGACGAACGGCAAGCGATGGTGGCGCATGACTTGGACGTCGTGAAAACGCCGTACGTCGTCATCGCAATCGTCGTGCTGCTGGTGCTCGTCGTCTTCGCCGTCTCGAAACTGCCGGACACCGGGCATGAGGAGGAAAAGATCGAACTGAAAGCGCTGTTGAAGCACCTGTTGACCAGTTGGCGATACGTCGGCGGCGTGGTCGCGCAGGCGTTTTACGTCGGCGCGCAGATCATGTGCTGGACATTCATCATTCACTATGGGATGACACTCGTCGGACTCAGCGCGGCACAGGCGCAGAACTACAACATCATTGCGATGGTGATCTTTCTGGCCAGCCGGTTCATTTGCACCTTCATCCTGAAATACCTGTCGCCCGGTTTGTTGCTGGGAATCCTGGCCGTCGGCGGCGGCTTGCTGACGACCGGAGCGATCTTTGTCCAAGGCATGCCGGGCTTGTATTGCTTGATCGGCGTCTCAGCCTGCATGTCGCTGATGTTCCCGACCATTTACGGAATCGCCCTGAGCGGGTTGACGCCCAATGACGCCAAGCTGGGATCCGCAGGTTTGATCTTTGCGATTGTCGGCGGCGCGTTCATGCCGCGGTATCAAGGCGGTTTGATTGACGGCCCGGGGATGACGATCGCGGGCCAGACGTTGGAATCCGTTCGCGTGTCGTTCTTCCTGCCGCTGATTTGCTTTGTCGTCATCGCGGTCTTTGGATTCGCTGTCTACCTGTTCTCGGGACAAACTGAAAAAGAAGCCGCTGCGGCGAGTTGAGTCGTCACGCTCGAGGTCCTTTGCCCCTGTCGGCTTGTAGTTAGAGATTCGCGAAAATGAGAGTTGCATCAACGAAGCTCCTTGTTTGCTGCCTGGCGGCAGCAACGATCGGGCTGCCATGCTTTTCGCAGGATGCGACTCAGTCCAACAAGAGGTTGCCGGCGTCCCTTGAGACGGAAGGCGAAAAGAAGCTCGATGTCGGGTACAAGAAGGTTCGGGGCAAGAAGCTGTCTTTGGATCTTTATTACCCGACAGGAAATCGTGACCGCAAGTGCCCGTTGATCGTCTACACGCACGGCGGAGGTTGGGCGGCGGGCAGCAGGCACGGCGTCACCAAGGGCTTGTTCAAACCGCTGTTTGAGAAGCTGATCGAAAAAGGCTTCTGCGTGGCGACGGTGGATTACCGCCTTACCAAGAAGGGCAGCGGGGTCTTGATGCGAGACTGCGTGATCGATTGCAAAGATGCGGTGAGGTATCTGGCCAGCAACGGCAATTCGTTGGGCCTGGATCCCACCCGCTTCTTTGTGATGGGAGATTCCGCCGGAGGGCAAATTGCCCAGATGCTGCTGCTCTCAGCGCCGGAAAGTTTGCCGGGAGACCCAAGTCTCGCGGATGCCAACTACAACATCGTCGCCGGCGTCTCTTGGTATGGTCCGTGCGATTTCGAAAAGGTGGACTTGTTCCAGACGTCTGATTCATCCAAGAACCCGGACCGCTTTGGAAACCGGATTCTGGATCTGGATGCCGACCCGAAAGACAAGTTGTCTCGTTACCGCGAGATGAGCCCCATCAACTATCTGTCCAAGGACAGTTCGCCACTGCTGATGATCCAGGGTGACAAAGACACCACCATTCCGGTCAAGCACGCGTGGTACATGCAAGAGCGAGCGGAAGAACTTGGGGCACCGGTGGAGGTCATGATCATTCAAAATGCAGGACACAACTGGCGCAAGGTGGGCGCGGAGATTGACCCGTCATTCGATGTCATTGTCGATCGCAGCGTGCAGTTTTTTGTGGAACAGTTATCAAAAGCAAGCAGCAAGTGAACATGATAAAACATCTGTTGGTTCTGTTGTTGGTCGTACTGGCTGGAAGTGTTGGCCGAGCAGCAGAGACCGATGCCGATTGGTACGTCGCTACCAACGGTTCGGACAGTTGGTCAGGCACGTTGGCAGAACCCAACCCGCAGGGCAACGACGGACCGTTCGCGACCTTGCAGCGGGCGCGGGACGCGATCCGGCAGTCGGGAGAGCGGCCATCCAACGATGTCGTGGTGCTCATCCGCGGCGGGACTTACCGACTGGACGAAACCGTCGTGTTTGGATTGCAAGATTCACCGCAGGACGATGCGATCGTCACCTACGCCGCCTATCCCGGCGAAACCCCGGTGTTCAGTTCGGGCCAAACGATCGACCGATGGAAGAAGGTCACCGAGGACCTGCCTGGCTTGCCCGACGCGGCGATCGGCCAGGTGTGGGTCGCGGACGTTTCAAATCGTTTTTTCACGCTCTTTGACGACGAAGGCATGCTGCCGCGAGCCCGCTCGGCTGGTTTTATCCCTCTCAGTGGAGGCAGCCGTAACCGGATTCATTTCCCCAAAGGTCGCTTGAAGAACTGGCCGAATGTGGAGGACGTGGAAATCATCGTCCGCCCGCATCATGCGTGGATTTCCAATGTGCTTCCGTTGGCATCGGTGGACGAACAAACACAAATGGCGAGCACCTCGATCGATGCAACCTACGCCATGAACAAGCTGCATTTCTTGCCCACCGTCGAATCGTGCTGGGTGGAGAACGCACTGGAGGAACTCGACGAACCGGGCGAATGGGTACTCAATACAAAGCAGGGCAAGGTCTACCTTTGGCCGCGAAATCAGACACCCGTGGTGGCACCTCAATTGACGGAGTTGATTCGCATCGAAGGCGACGTCGACAAAGAAGGGCCCAAGGACATCCCGGCCAGGAATCTGTGCTTTCGTGGTCTGACGTTCATGCACGGCGAACGCTATCAGCTAACCGCTGACGATGCGGGACTGCAACACGATTGGGACATGCATGACAAGGCCAACGCGTTGGTTCGTCTGCGCGGCGCCGAGAACTGCGTGATCGAAAACTGTCGTTTTGCCCATAGCGGCAGTGGTGCGATCCGCGTGGACCTGCACAGCCAGGAAAACAAAATCTCCGGCAACCATATCGAGCACATGGGAGGAGCCGGCATCCTGCTTTGCGGCTACGGTCCGGGCACCAAGGATGTCAATCGCAACAACCTCGTGTTCAACAATCACATCCATCACCTGGGACGCATCTACCTGCATTCGCCCGGAATCATGGTCTGGCAAAGCGGCA
>NZ_JBFHKV010000079.1:0-14540 GCF_041595215.1 Stieleria sp.
CCAGCCCACGGCATCCAACAACTGGGGCAAGACCTTCTGCAAGTCGAGTGGAGGTTCGGGGGTGTACGTGGCATCGAGGATGTGTTGCTGATGCCGCTTGGATTGCGACGAATACTGAAACGTCGTCTTGCGAGGCTCCAGAACTTTCGACCCTTGGGGATCGGAAAGCAAACCCAAGAACGCTTTTCGGTCCAATCTTGGATAGCCGAATCCGACGTGCTCCAACGGCGCCGCCGCTTCAGGGGGAAGCGTCACCGATGATTCGCGACGCTTTTTCCAAGCGGCAACCATCCGGGCAAATGCTTCGTTCTTGCCATCGCCGATCGCACCCGCAGGATCGTCCAACAGGCCGGTGGACATCAACGACATCGGCAACGCCTCCCCGTCGAGCCCCGAGATAGCTGCTTTGATTTCGTTGAGCTTCCAACCGTAGTGCGACCGTAGTTCCTTGGTCAACTTCTCTTGGCCGTAGCGGTTGGTCCGCAGATCCGCCATCCACGCCAATCCAACTTGGACGGGTGACGCGCCCAGCTGTCCGGCGGCATCGGCGAGCAACTCGGCATCCACCAGCGGCAGCGTTTCCAGCTTGCGGACCGCATCGATGAATTGGTTGACTTGCTTCGATCCCCAGGTGCGTTTGACCTCGATGGTCTCCAGAATCGAATAGGGCTTGGGCGGTTTCGGCGTGCCGGATTCGGTGTATTCCAACACGTGAATCTCCTCGGTTCCGTAACCTCCGTACGAATACGCGAGGTAGCGATGTTTTCCATCGGTAAATGCGACGGCTTTGTCACGGGCCGGCGCGTAAGGTTTGTTCTTGTCCAGCTTGGCGTCGGCTTCGGAAAACCCCTTGGCGATGTAGTAGACGAATTTGCCTTTCCAATCCAGGATGCCGCGTTTGGCCAAGTAGGCGAGTCCCTGGAGGCCCAAACTGTCTTCGAAGCGAGACTTGGCCGGGGCATTCTCAGTCGCTTCGGTATCGGCCCCCACCGTGGACTGTGTCCAAAACCATTTCCAGGCCGCCGAGCAGGGATCGTCGATCGCGGAAACCCAGTCGGGATTGCCGCCGGGAATCTTTTGTTGGTTGCCGGTTTCCAGAAAGTTCGTGGCGACCTCGATGTGAGCTTTGGACGCGTTTGATGCCCCATAACGATAGATCCCCGGACGGTCTGAGCCGGGCCAAGTGTAGATCAGATCCGCGACGCCGGCTGCCGAGGGCGCGAACTCCGGCTTTCCGTTTGCCTCCGTCGGCGTTTCCTTTTCTTTGGGTGGTTCCGTGATCCGATCCAAAAAGCCACCCAGCGAGGCTTGTTCGGCGGCCATGATGCTGATGATTTTCCCCAGTCCTTTCTGCAACCGCGACGGGGCGTCGGGCAACCATTTCGAGACCGCTTCGGCAACGGCATTGCGGTCGGGATCCGTCTCGGCTTCTTCCTTTTTCTTTCGCAACGCTTGATGCTGAGCCTTTCCGGCGTCGAGAAACAACTTGCATTGCTTGACCGAGATTTTGCGCAGCTTGGCCGACGCCTGCTTGGAACGAACGGTGTAGTGGTGAAAGAACCGATACGACAGATGCATCGGCTGGCCCAAGTGATAACGGTTCGATCTCTCTTGCATCAGCGCGATGCCGATTCCCGTTTCGCTGTCCAGGACGATTCCGTCAGCGGTGATGATCCAGTGATGTTTCGATTCGGGTTTGTCCATGATCGCAAGGGGGATCCTGGCGTCTTCGAACCCGTGCGGGTCTTGCTCCAGCGTGCATGTGCGGCCGTCGATGCCGCGCCCGATCGCGCTGCCGTCACGCGTGGTCAGAACACTCCAACCGAGCATGCCGTCGGCGATCCCCAACGGCGACGCGTCCATGCCGTCGGGCGCCGGCATCAAGAAACAATGTTGCCAGTGAACGGTGTTGCTGGCGGCAAGGTCTTGTTCAAACCAGTCCGGCACGCTCTCGCGGATCTTTTTTCCGCTGACCGGATCGAGTTCGACCAGCGACGTCGTGCCGATCATTTCCCCGGAGTCTGCGTGATAGTGGTACTGTGTGGGATCGGTTTTCTGGATCCAGCAACGCCCACCGTCGCTCAACCAGTGCGCCCACGTCGGCAATTTTGTATCGCCCGGCTTGAGCATTCGGCTGCCAAAGAACACACCGTCCTGATACGGCATCCAGAATCCTGGAGGCGAATACCAGTAACCGCCGTCGAGTTTTTTGACGTCACCGGGGTCGCTGAGCCAACAGATCTTGCCTTCGTAGTTGGAGGTGTCTCGGAAGACGACTGCGGTGTCGGTTCCGACCGGCAGAACCGCCTGGGGCTCGGTGGATTTGGTGAACGTAAACTCCGCGCGGACCCGGTGACCGGCGGGGCCGAATTCATCGATCTTTCCATCGCGGGCGAAAATCAACGTGGGAAACGATTCATAAAACGAATCGTTTCGTCGCCGGCTCTTGATCACCGGCAACCGACTCTCGTCGTCGGCCTCATCGAGCGGTTGCCAACCGTATTCATCCAAAATGCCACCGACCAACGTGCGTCGAAGCGTGCCGACCAGATCCAGTTTCCTCAGTCGCTTCAGAACGACGGGAAACCGCTCGAGCGTGCTGCGTCCGATGGCCGAACGAATTTGATTCAACGTGACTTCGAAATCCGCCAGCCCGCCGCTTTCCAAAATCGACAACTTGTGATCCAGGAATTCCCACCAGATGTCTTTGAGCGCATCGTGCCCGGCGGCGGCTTGGTCGAATCGACGCCCGCCGTGTCCGTATTGGTCACCATACCGCCGCGTGGATTGGTCGCGGCAGATCAGGTTTGGAATCATGTTGCGCACCCGCGATGCGAAACGTTCATCGTCCAAAACATGAACGAGTGATGAGTTGCGGCGGGGATGGTCGACATCGGACTGCATCCAACCGCCGAACCCGATCCCGGTCCCTTGGGGAATGTCGGCCAACGGGATTTCCAAATCCAAACAGGCTTCGATGACATCGACGTCGGCCGGCACGGACGCCCAGCCTTGTGATTTGCCTAATTGCAACGGGATCGCGTCTTGACGGAGCGCCGCGGCGGCTGATTCGAGCAAGTCGAAAAAGCGTTTCGGCGGAGGCGTGCTTGCCAACGAAAGTCGGCCGAACCAGCCCGCTCGTCCGCCGGGGATTTCGACGTCGGCAGGGAACTTCTCGGCGGGCAATGCGAGCAACCGCAGCACGTTCCATTTTTCAAGTTGATCGATCCATTTCCAAGCCGTGGACTCGGAGTAATAGTTGGATTCGCAATTGGTATGAACGAGTAACCAAACGCCAAAGGAATCGGATTGCTTGACCAGCTGTGCAATCCGCTTGCTGACCGAGGACCAAAATTGCTGGGGGGCGCGCGACATCGACGGCGCGGAAATGATCTCCTTCAACAACCGATCGATTTCCGCATCGGGATCCTTGCCCGCCAGCTTTGCCAGCCGAATCAAATCTTTCGCCGCACCGGCCATCGGCGGCATGCCACCGAGCGTCCGCCGCACGAGCAAGTCGCGAAACGTTTCAAAAGCTTCCTCCGGTTCGAATTGATTTTCCAAGTCTTTGGTGTATTCGCCGAGTGCTTTCCCGGACAAGCAACCGCTGAGGGCGAATTCCAATACGGCATCACGTCGTCGTTCGCGATCGACGTCGAGCGCGTGGACACGTTCGGCTTCGAGTGCTTTGCCGAGTCCGCGTCCGGCGTACGTCTGGTTGCCGAGTTCTTTGAAGATTCGCGCAGCCTCCTCCCAGAACGGCGGCAGAAAATGTCGGACCGATCGATTCAATTCCTCGGCCATTTCGGAGAACGCGTCCCAGGCGTGGCCGGGTTTCGACTTCGCCTTGCGGGCCGCGGCTTTGATCCGTTTGACCAACACCAACGCGTCCTTGGCGTTTTCCGGATGCGTGATCAAAGCCCAGCTGGCGAACCCCAACGCCCGTCGACCTTGAATCGCCAGCGGTTTGCTTTCGCCAGCCGATTGAAGCCCCAGAAACTCCATCGCCAAGTCTTCGGCCGGTCCCAGACGTTCGGCGCCCAGACGCACGATTTTCCGGTCACCGAGCACCTGGCCGGTGTAGGTTCGCGCGACGACCTTTTCGGAGCTTTTGGGGTCGACCTTGGCCTTGATCGGCAACATGCCGCCGGCGACCAACTGAGCCTCCAGAGCTTTCTTTGATTTGCCGGGTTTCTTCGTCGCAACACTCATTGGTCTTCCTCCGTGGCGTCAACTTTGCGTTTGGCGTAGATCTCCGAGGCCATGCGAACGCCTTCGCTGAACGTGACCGGACCGATCGAACTGATTTTCTGTGGCTGCTGACTCTCGTCGACGAACACCAATCCGCCCGTCCAAGTTGGTGATTCGGGGTATTCGTCCCCGATGAAATACCGAGCCTCGATCAGGGCATTGCTTTCCCAGATCCGGCACGTCGCGTAGCCGCCGCGAACGGGATAGCCCAAGCGGCGACAGTGGGACGTGGCGAAGTTCAATTGTTCGAAGTGGCCACCGGAAAAATCATTGATAGACGTCAGATCCAGCTGCTCTTGGGTCGGTTGATGAATCGGGCGATAGAGCTGGTCGATCGCTTGTCGGATGCCCAGGTCCCCGGCCAACTCACGCAATTCTTCCAAGTCACCAATCAGGATCGGGTGCGGCACGCCGAACGAATCGGTTTTGATCCACTGGGTTTCGCCGTCCAGATCGATGACGCCCAGTCCGCGTTTCGCGTCAACGTCTTTCAGCAGCCCGGCGTTTTCGAGATCGAAGGCTCCACCGGCAGCGACGGGCACGACCACCATGTTTTCGATGCAGTCTCGCCAAGCCGAATCCGCCCAGATTTCCGTCACCACGGCGCGTGGGATCGACAGCGATCGCAACATCCAGCGCTCGACGGTGTGCAGACATTCCAATTCATGCTCGGCTAGCCAATCGGCCAGAGCGAGCAACGACTCGGCCGTTTCCGTTTCTTTGAGCCACTTGGGGACCGACGCGAGTGATTTGCCTTTGGGATTTTGACAAACCAGTTTTCCCGCCCGAAGCCCTAACTTGTAATCTCGCTCGGCATCCACCCAAGCGTCTTCCTGCTGGACCGTTGACACCATCTCTTCCCTCCGTTGCATCCAAACCCCGCCCCATTTGTCTGACGTCACGCCGCCGGGGGATATTGTGCCACATCGGCGACAGGATTTGTTGCGTGGTCGCGCATCGCGTCAGCAGAAGTTGATAGCGGAACGGCGCGAGCCGTCCGGTGTCAGCATTAAAAGACCGGAGGGCTCGCGCCAGCGAGTCCAGTATCCCGGAGGGATGACAGCGAGTAGCCGGAGGTCAGCGCAGCGCCACCTCCGGGACGCACGTCCCAAAATCCCATCGACCCCGGACGAGACTGCTGAATTACTAGCAAATGGTTCGGACGTGCTCGGACGCCCTTTGCTGGATTTTCTCAACTGATCGCGTGTCTGGTGGTGCTTTCGAAGGTGGAAGTGTTTCGATGCTCCTCATTCGGCTAATTTGGCTGGCTGAAGTGGCCAAATCGGAGTTCGAGAGCCCTTCCCCTCGCTTTTTCTCTAGCAGATCGCAGGTACCGCGCAGCGGCGATCATCAAGCAACTTAACAATTCGCCTGGTGTTGACCACAAAGCCGGTCATCAGTTCCTGAATATGAACCTTCGCCCGGCCCCAGTACTTCGCCCGACGACCACCGCCATGGCGAACAACCTCACCCAGCTTGCGTTCGATCATTGGATGACGACGCCTAACTTCCTGGTACGCCGCCGTCTGACTTTTGCGACGAATCGATTCATACTGCGCCTCGTAATCGTTCTTGATCACCTGGCGGCCTTTCTTTGACGTTTCCGAAAACTTCGGCAGGCAAGCGGTTAACAGCGGACAACCGGCACAGGTTGCCTTTGCAAACGCGAATTGCGTTGCATTGCCCTTGGAGTTGCGATGCCCCAAACCACTTTGTTGGCCCGCCGGACAGATCACCTTTAGACCATCGTCAGATCGCTTAAACGAGGCCGATGAAAAACCTTCTTGACTGCTAAAGTCGCGCGGGACCGTGATCACGTCGACTGCCGCCGGACCGGCGGGATCCTCAAGTTTCGCGATCACTTCGCCATTGAATCCGATCCCGTCAATCGAAATTTGCTGGACATCATTGCCGTGGGCTTCTTGTTCTTTGGCGATCAAGTCGATTGCGTGGCGAGCTTCATCGGCTCCCGAATCAATCACTCCAAGTTGGGTGATGATTTCGCTGTCAGCATCGACCATCATGTCCAACAGGAAGCCATTGTAGAACTCCCCATGCCGGCCTCGACGGGCATCCGGATCGACCACACTGAGCGTTCGGTGTCCGGCAGTGGGGTTTTGGCAGTCACCGGTGATCTTGCGGGCCAACGCGGCAACGCGATGTAGGCTGTTCCAACTCGGATCGTTCTGATCTTCTTCCGGGACTGAAAGTTGGTCGATCCAATGCAGGATATCGAGGACCAAATCCAAACGAGCCTGCAAGCGGATGGCCGGATCAGCCGCTTCGGTTTCGCTGCGGACTTGCTCGGCCGCAATCTCGAAACCGATTGCTGCTTCTGGATCGATCGGTTTGATGGCCGCGAGCATCTTTGTTCGCAGCGACGCCAGCAGTCCGATCGTTGATGGGACCGCGATGTTGGCAATGACGTGGGTGGCATCTTTCAGACGCAACCGGTCTTTGACCAAATCATGCTCCCGGGCGATGCCAACCAGTCGGTCAAAAAGCTTTGAGAAACCTTCAGGGCCGAGCCGCCCGCGAAAGCGAGTTAACGAACTCGGATCGGGCAGGGCACGTCGAACGGGAATCTGTAGGAACCATCGAAACAGAACATCGCTCTGACATCGAGCAATGACTTCGCGATCACTCAGTCGAGCGAAGTAGCGAAGGAATTCGAGCTTGAGCATCCGCAGTGGGGGGAAGGCCGGTTGCCCTAAGTTGTGAGAGTAGTGGGACTCCAACTCAGGCACAAAGCTCTCCCAAGGAATGAGCTCGAGGGCATCCAAGAGCGGATGCTCCGCGGGGAGCAATTGGAAGTAAAAATCGACATCTCGTTCAGAGATCTCCTCGAGATGGCTTCGGTACTTATCGAGCATTTCGCAGCCCACCAAAGAAAGAAGAGGCAAGGACGAAAGCTGGAATTATATACCTGTCCAGCTCACCGGACTAATTCAGCAGTCTCGTCCGGGGTCGAGGGGATTGTGAGGCGTGCTTCCCGGAGGTGGCGCTGCGCTGACCTCCGGCTACTCGCTGGCATCCCTCCGGGATCCTCGGTTCGCTGCCGCTCTCCTTTGACATCAAACGGAGTGATGCTTGTTAGCGGCAGGGCTCGCGCCCAGGTCGAGGAAACGACGCGAAACGTAGCGGTATCGGGATTCATTCGACAGCCCGCAAGCCCTCCAGTTTCTCATCGCTACCCAAACAACGGGGACCTCGTGTCCTACCGCTGAAAAGATGCTTCACCGCGTGACTGACCGGGCCCGTAGCAACGTGGGCCCGGTTTTTTGTGGCAGCCATTCGCCGTGGAAGCCGCTGTCGGCTGAACCGATGGCCTATGATTGGCCGTGTAAGTACCGGTTCATCCCCGACCAGCGAATCGCCGCCATGGCCGATCCCACCGCGACGAATCGATTTCGACGCAAGAAAAAACGACGCAAGCCGAAGCCGGGTGATCCGATTCCGATGCCGGCATGGCTGTTCTATCCGCTGTCACTGGGCAGCCTCGTCGCGGCGGTGCTGCTGTATCGGCGCGGTGATCCCGTTACCGCCATCACGATCGTTGTCATCGCGCTGTCCGGCTGGGGCGGATTCAGGATGGGGTTCGGCCGGATCGCGGCATCGGTCCTGGGACTGGTCGCCGCGATTGCGTACGCGCCGGCGATGGGCATGAACTACCAAGTCGCGTTTTCCGAACGGTTTGGCACCAGCGGGCTGGCCAATCGTTTCCTTTGCATCGCTGCGATCGGTGTGCTGATTTCACTGGTGGTGACGCTCTTGATCACGATGATCAGCAACTGGGTGTTCGCCAAACGCCGCGCCTGGAAGTGGGCCAACCATTTCGCCGGATTTGCCATCGGATTGGTTGAAGGGGTTGCGATCTGTTACCTGCTGCTCGGCGGACTGATCAGCCTTCAGATGTGGCAGCGTGCGGACGACATCCGGGACAACGCCGTCGCGACGGCCGTCGACGATTGGGCTTCGCAAACCCGTCAAAGCCTGCTCGGGCCGTTCATTCGTGACTATAACCCCTTCGAGCGTTTCCAATCGCTGGCTGGCGTCAACGAGTTTCGCCAGACGGTGCGCCGCTTGGGCGACCCCGAAAACGTCCAGCGTCTATTGGACGATCCAGACATCGCGGAACTGGGGTCCGATCCCGCGGTTGCCGCGGCGATCGATGAAATTCGCAACGATCCGGTACTCGAGGAATGGTTCGAGCAGAAACGTCCGCTGGATCAACCGTTGCTGATGCATTTGCTCAACAGCCCTGCGGTGATGCGTCTGGTCGATCACCCCGACTTCCTGCCCAAGGTCCGTCAAGCGTTGCAGGACCTGTGATAGCTAAGTGGGGCACGCTTCCAGCTTGCCGCTTCGCAAGCTTCGCTTGGCGTGTTGTAGGGGGGCAAGCTTCGCTTGCTGGGACGCAAGCTGGAAGCTTACGCCACTCTGGAAGCTTAGGCCACTTGGGCTTGCACAAACGGGATCACGTAGGGGCCTTCCGGGATGACGGCGACGGACTTGCACGCGCTGGCGTCCAGGGAAGCCTGAATGGTGGCTTGGAGATCGTCGACGATGGAGACCCCGGTGAGCGCTTGCAACGATGGGGAAAGCGACGAGTAAAGATGGACCGTTCCCTGCTCCGTCGCTTTGGTTTGCATCTGCGTCTGCCAGGCGTCGATCTCTGCAAAAGGTTGGTGCCGGATCGATTGCAAGAAGCCCTGGGATCCCAAACGCGTCAGCGTTGCCTGGGCGGCGGCGTAGTCGTCCGATCCCAACCCTTCGCTGCACTCGGACACGATGATCAGATTGCCGCCGGGCTCGAGGATGTCGATCGCGCCGACCATCCCTTTGACGGTTTGGTAATACGTCTTGTCCAGCGGGTATCCGGCGGCACTGGTGATCACCGTCGGGAAGCGTTGCGGTACGGGGACGCGGCAGTACTGGCCGATGAAGGAGACCGCATCCTGGTGACTGGCCGTGATCTCACCGAAGTTGACCATGGACAGATTTCGTTGATCGTCGATGACCGTGTTGAGCGCGTACGCGCCGCCGATCATCTTGACGATTTCCAATTGTTCTTCATGCAGCGGGTTGCGATGCAGATTGCAATTGGCGGCGGCGTCGTCGGACATGAAGCGATGGTTGTGAAACGTCCGAATCGTCTCGGCATGCGCCAAGCCGGGCGCGATCACTTTGCGGCCTCCCGAATAGCCGGCCATGAAATGCGGCTCGACCAACCCGGTGGCGATCCGAACATCGGCTTGGACGAACCGGCGATCGATTTTGACCGGTGTTTGCCGGGTGGGGGTTCGGCCCAAATCGATGTGGTCTTCGTCACAGAGCGCATCGTGATTGACGACGTTGACGTGCCGTAACACCCAAGGGTCGCCGATCAATTCGGCAAGCTCGTCGCCGAGATTGGGACGATGCAATCCCGTCGCGACCAAGACCGTGATTTGATCCTGCGGCACGCCGGCTGACACCAGTGTCTCGATCATCGGCCGCAGGAACAGGTGATTGGGAACCGGCCGCGTGATGTCGCAGATCGCGATGCAGGCACTCTTAGCACCCGCGGCAATTTCGTGCAGCCCCGCCGCACCGCTCGACTCCCCGGGGCTTTGCAAGGCTCGGCGAACGGCGGCAACCGGATCGACCAGTCGCGGCATCTCGGGCTTGGCGATCAGCGTGACGTCGGCGTCACGGGGCAAGGGCACCGCGATCCCGTTTCGACCGTAAAGCAGCGACACTTGCATCGAGATTGCAGACCCGGAGACTGGATGATCGGTTGTAAACGTTGCGTCAAACGATCAAGGGTAGCCGATCGTGCCATCGGTTTCGACAGCTTTCCCGCTGGTTGCTTAAGCATCGCGTCGCGGAAAGGCGACCGGTTGGCCGTACCACGGCGGGTGGGCGCCGGCTTTGACGGCCAACAGGATCGCCTTGCCGTGCAGATGCTCCGGACCGTGCGTGTAGTCCCATTCCAAACGTTCCTCGTAGCGCAAGATCCTCAGTGCAGATGCCTCGTCGGTGGCCCAGCGGGCGAGCTGATTGGGGGCAAA
The DNA here is from genome assembly GCF_041595215.1 of Stieleria sp. Classification (NCBI taxonomy): domain Bacteria; kingdom Pseudomonadati; phylum Planctomycetota; class Planctomycetia; order Pirellulales; family Pirellulaceae; genus Stieleria; species Stieleria sp. Next base: position 10,305 of record NZ_JBFHKV010000079.1, read on the forward strand.
GTAATTGACCACCGCGCCGGCGGTTTCGCTTTGGGGGGCATCATTCTGTGATCCCGGCCAGCGGTCACAGCCGGGGTCTTCGGTCGTGTGGACTTCGACGTAGACGACGCCGCCGTCGCGGAGACCGGCCATCATTCGTTTCCAAACCCGCCGGGCATCGTCGGCGGGGACATGATCCAACACGGTCGTTGCGCAGATGGCGTCGAAGGCGTCGGGTTGGATTTCGTGGTCGCAAACGTTCGCCACACAGGTCTGCACACGCGGGCCGACGCCGGCGGTCTCGGCCCGTTGCCGGATCCGCTCGGCACCCCGCGGGCTCAGGTCGACGGCCGTGACGTGAAAACCGGCTTTGGCCAGCGCAATGGTGTCACGCCCGGCTCCGGCCCCCAGGTCGATCGCCTGGCCGCTGCAGTCCACTTGGTCTAGGTAGGCGGCCAAGGGAGCCGAAGGCACGTCCCCGTAAGCGATCTCGTCGCGGTCGTAGGGTTCGAAAAACGGGTCGGTGGGGTCTGACATGAAGAATCCGGTAAGTTTTTTTTGGCTCCAATCATCAAGATCGGCTGATCGGCGGCGAATGGAACGAGAATCACTCACCGTTCCTGCCGCGTTTGGTGGATAATAGCGTGGCGTCCAGCGACTGTACCAGTGATGCAAACCCAGCGATGACAACCGGCGACGCTACCCATCTGAAAATGATCCGATGAAACAATTTTTCGTCTCCGTCGCGAAGTGGAGCTGGTTCGGGCTGTTGATGCTGATCGCGTTCGGGTACATGGCGTCCGGGCTGTCTGAACCCTCCAACGATCGTCGTGGCGAGGTTGAAGCGGCCAGCGACGTCCGCTTGGACGGTTCGCCTCCCTCGGCCGTTCCGGAATCCGCCGATGCGGAATCCACTGCTGGGCCGCCGGTCGATTCTGCACCGCGAGAAGCTTCGGCCCAGTCCGAATCGATTGATCGCGTCGTCGCAGCGGTCAACGCGGCACGCAACGAACAACTTGCCGCGTTGGGGTTGCAGAGCGCCCCGCCGGCCGATTGGATGACCTCGTGTCGCCGAACGTCGTTGGCGCTGATCGGTAGCGGCGTGTCGCTGCAAGAAATTCGCGCGTTGGAAAGTCTGCCCGAAGACCAGCGTGAATCGACACACCTGTCGAATTTGATGCGTGACCCGCGATTCCATGATTATTGGGCCGAGCGTTGGACACGGTTCATTGTCGGTGCCGACGAAGGCCCGTTCATTGTTTATCGCAGACGTCGCTTTCGTCACTGGTTGTCCGACGAGTTGGCTGCCAATCGCCCGTACGACCAGATTGTCCGCGACTTGATCACGGCCGAAGGGCTTTGGACGGACCGTCCGGAAGTGAATTTTTTGACCGTGACGTTCGACAGCAACGATGGCAATCCGGATCCGATTCGCTTGGCGGCCCGGACCAGCCGCGCCTTTTTGGGATTGCGAATCGATTGTCTGCAATGTCACAACGACTTTCTGGGCAACGTCAACTTGGGCGATCCCGTCGAGACTCGCGAAGGTCGACAGCAAGACTTTCACCAGTTGGCGGCGTTCTACAGCAGCGCCAAGACGAACGGATTGCAAGGGGTTCGCACGGGCGAGGCGGACTACGAATACCAGTACCTGGATGCATCCGAAACGGTCGAGGTGGCGCCGGCGGTGCCCTACGCCGCAGAGTTGTTGCCCGAGGAAGGGGATGCCCGATCGCGATTGGCAACGTGGGTGACGCATCGGGACAACCGCCAGTTCTCACGCGCCGCCGTCGCCCGGTTTTGGGCGTTGATGTTCGGACGCTCGGCAACTGAGGCGGTCGACAACTTGCCGCTGGATGAACCACTGCCGCCGATGTTGGAGCCGATCGTGGACGATTTCGTGCAACACCGCGATGTTCGACGGACGATTCGGATCATCGCACAATGTGATGCGTTTCGCGTTGACAGTCGGGCGACGTTCGATGTCACCCCGCAACACGAAGAACGCTACGCGGTGTTTCCCCTGACCCGATTGCGTGCCGAACAGGTGGCCGGATCGATCGTGCAGGCGTCGAAGATCAAAGCGATCAATCGTGATTCCTCGTTGCTGGTTCAATTGATCCGATACGGTTCGATCAATGACTTTTTGGAACGTTTCGGTGATTTGGGTGAAAATGAGTTCTCCAAGGACGGCATCACCATTCCGCAACGGCTGTTGATGATCAACGGCAACATGCTTCGCGAAGCCGGCCAACCGAATCCGATCTTGAACGCGACCGGGCACATCAACCTGTTCGCCCGTGACGACGCGCAGGCGATCGAGACGATTTATTTGTGTCTGCTCAATCGCTATCCGAGCACGGAAGAACGTGACTATTTTATCGACAAGATGACCGAGCGTTCCGACCGTGCAGAGGCGCTGGAAGACCTCTATTGGACGCTCGCCAACAGCACCGAATTCACGTGGAATCATTAGCATCATTCCGTCGCGATAACCATCCGCCATTCCATTCCGTCTCACGGCCCGATCCCATGTCCCATCACGATCTGCTTTGCGACCCGCATGCCCATCTGTCTCGGCGCACGCTGTTGGGGGCCGGTGCCGGCGGGGCGATGCTTTCGACCATCGCCCATCAACTCGCCTGGGCCGACGCGGTCGGTGCGACCGAGACGTCACGGCCCAAGAACGTGATCCTGTTGTGGCTTGAGGGTGGCCCCAGTCAATTGGAGACGTTTGACCCGCACCCGGGATCGTCTATCGGCGGCGAAGTCAAAGCGATCCCGACCAGCGTGCCGGACCTGCAGATCGCCGACACTTTGCCACGCGTGGCCGAGAAGATGCATTTGGGGTCGCTGATCCGAAGTGTGACGAGCAAGGAAGGCGATCATCAACGGGCGATTTACAACATCAAGAGCGGGTATCGCCCTGATCCGACACTGGTGCATCCGTCGATCGGTTCGATCCTGTGTCACGAATTTCCCGAACAGTTGGACATCCCGCGACACATCTCGATCCTGCCGCAAAACGCTCCGGCACGCGGCGGTTACCTGGGACCGGTCTATGACGCGTTCAAAATCGGTGATCCGCAGAATCCGGTCCCGGATCTGAAATCGCCGATCGCCGAAGACCGTTTCGAACGCAGAATGAAAGATCTGCAGTGGCTCGAAGGCCGCTTCCGTCAGCAGCGGTTGCGCGACTTGGACCAGAACCGAACGCTGCACCAGTCGTCCACCGATGCGGCGTTACGGATGATGTCCAGCGAGCAGGTCAGCGCGTTTGATGTTTCCAACGAATCCAAGGAGACGCTCGAGCAATTCGGCCAAACACCTTTCGGACGGGGCTGTCTGGCTGCGACGCGTTTGATCGGCGCCGGGGTGCGTTGTGTCGAAGTCACGCTGGGCGGGTGGGATTCCCACATCACCAATCACTCCTTGCAATCGGCCCGCTGCGAAATCCTGGACGCAGCCCTGGCGGCGCTCTTGGACCGGCTCGTCGAGCAGGACTTGTTGGAAACCACGCTCGTCGTGTGCGGCGGCGAATTTGGTCGCACGCCGCAGATCAATCCGGCCGAGGGACGTGACCACTGGCCGCACGGTTTTTCAACCTTCTTGGCCGGTTGCGGCATTCGCAAGGGAGGCGTGTACGGTGCGACGGCCGCCGATCCCAAGCTGGATCCCGACAAGCCGTTGGCCGATGTAGGAAATCCGATCACGATCGGTGACTTGCACGCGACCATCCTGTCGACGTTGGGCGTGCCCTATCACGAAGAACGCCAAACCCCGATCGGACGCCCGTTGAAAATCAGCGAAGGCGAACCGGTCGGGGCCGTGTTGGCATAAGGCGAACATGCCGGTGATGCGGTGCATCGCATGCGGCACCGGCGCAAGCGGAACGGCGCGAGCCGTCCGGTATCGGCGTTGAAACGCGGTCACAGACCGGAGGGCTTGCGCCCTTCCGCTAACAAACCGTTGTTGGTGATGCGGTGCATCAACATTCGGCATTTACCGTTTTAGCGGAACGGCGCGAGCCGTCCGGTATCGGCGTTGAAACACGGTGGCAGACCGGAGGGCTTGCGCCCTGCCGCTAACAAACAAACCGTTGTCGGTGATGCGGTGCATCAACATTCGGCACGCACAGCGTGCCCTACCGTGACGGCGTCGACTGGGTGCGACTCGTATTCCGCCGCACCTTGGTTTTCGGGTAGGCGGTAGTGGACGAGGCGACGAGTCCTTGCCAATCTGCCGACTACAGAGGAC
>NZ_JBFHKV010000080.1:0-14491 GCF_041595215.1 Stieleria sp.
CGGCGGACGATTTCCGATCCAGGCTCGCGCGGTTCAGTTGGCCCGCATGGGATGCCTGGTGTTCGTCTACGACATGACGGGAAACGCCGATTCGATCCAGATCGGACATCGCCCCGACAAAGCGGCACATCTGGATCGCGCGACCGACTGGGGGTTCTTCAGCGCGCAGGCGGAGCTTCGTTTGCAAAACATGATGGGACTGCAAACCTGGAACTCGATTCGCGCGGTCGATTTTATGTTGGAGCTGGACGAAACCGACCCGACCCGCATTGGTGTGACCGGTGCCAGTGGCGGTGGAACACAATCGATGATCTTGGGTGCGATCGACGATCGCATCGCCGCGGCGATGCCGTGCGTGATGGTGTCGACGTCGATGCAAGGCGGATGCACGTGCGAGAACGCGCCGTACATGCGGATCGATCAGGGCAACGTCGACATCGCCGCGGCGATCGCGCCGCGACCGCTGGGGCTGACCGCCGCCGACGATTGGACGGTCGAATTGGAAACCAAGGGCTACCCGGACTTGCGTCAGTTGTATGCAGATCTTGGACACAAGGATCGATTGACCGCGGCGTTCCATCTGCACTTCAAACACAACTACAACCACGTCAATCGTGCGGTGATGTACGCGTTTTTTAATCGGCACTTCCAGCTCGGGTTCAAGGAGCCGATTTTGGAACAAGACTACGTGCCGCTTTCCCGTTCCGAAGCCACGGTGTGGACGGATGAGCATCCGGCGCCCCGCGGTGACGCGATCGGCGATCCCCACGAAGTCCGGATCTTACAACTCGCCACAGAAGATTCTCGGCAGCAGATGGACGCGTTGATTCCCACGACGAACGACCAACTTGAGGAGTATCAACGTGTGGTCGGAGGTGCTTGGGAAACGATTCTCGGACGCCGGTTGGATCAGGTTCAAGCGACTTCGTTTCATCAAGTGAAGGCCATCAAGCAGGAGGGATTGTCGATCTCGGTGGGGCTGCTCGATCACGCCGGCGAGCAGTTGCCGAGCGTTGAAGTCGGTGATTCCGGGGCGAAGGGAACGATCGTTTGGATCACCGATGAAGGAAAACAAGGCCTTTGGGATGGCGATCGCCTCAACCCGCTGGTCGCGAAGATCGCCCGCGCCGGATACCGCGTCGTCTCCGCCGATCTGATCGGGCAAGGCGAATTTGTTTCCGGCGGCGAGTCGATTGACGCTCAGCGGATGTGGTACCAGCGGGGTGGCGAACAGGCTTGGCATCGTTTCGCCGGGTACACCTATGGCTACAACCATCCCTTGTTCGTTCAGCGGGTCCACGACGTGCTGTCGGTCATCCAACACGCTACATCGACGGGCAATCGGCACATTCATCTGGTCGGGATCGGCGACCACGCCGGTGCGATCGCTGCGGCAGCGCGCAGCCAAGCCGGTGACGCGGTCGGGCGAACCTTTATCGATACAAAAGGGTTTCGGTTCGCGTCGCTGCAGCGGCAAGACGATCCGATGTTCGTCCCCGGTGCGGTCAAATACCTGGACGTCGACGGATTGTTATCGCTGTGTGTTCCCGGGGCGTTGGACATCGTTTCACCCGACTTGCCGATTGTGGATCGTGTGCAGCGGGCGAGCGGGACGTCGAAGGGAGTTCGTTGGCATCAAACGGGCGAGGAACTGTTGTCGGCAATCGGGGACTGGGCCGTGCGTTGATCCGGTTGCTCGTTCACGCCGGTCGCGATCAGCCGTCTGGCAGCCCGCCGAGCACGGCTTCGGCGCGTTGTCGTTTGCGTTGGGTCAGCGGTGGACCATTCAGTTCGAGCGCCCGTTGAAGCAATGGCTTGGCTTGATCATGATCGCCGCGTTGGTACAAGACGATACCGCGGTTGTAGTAGGCCCATGCATTGGTCGGACACAAGCCGACGGATTCCTGGTAGTCGCGTTCGGATTCCTCCATTCGATCCAGTCCGGCCAGTGCAAAGGCTCGGCCATTGAGTGCGAAGGCGAGCACTTGGTGCAACCCTTCGGTTCGGCTCAACTCGATCGCGGAGTCCAGGTCATTCAAGGCAAGATTCCACTCGCCCATTTCGGCGTAAACTTGTCCGCGTGAGCTCAAGAGATCTGCATCGGGCTGTTCCGAAGTCATTTCCAGCAGTTGCGTGTAATCATCGCAGGCTTCGACGTGTTGTTCGGTGTACCAGCGAATCCATCCACGCAGTCTGTACCCGGCGGTGTGTTCGGGAGCCATCGCGATGATTTCTTCGGCGACACCGATCGCGTCGTCATAGCGTTCTTCGCTTTCCAGGCGATTGACTTTGGCGTGCAGCGACTGGATCGCCGCTTCCTGGGCACTTTCCGGTGCGATTTCGGCCAGGCGATCGATGTCGGCTTCGGCCGCTGATTCGTCGCCTTGCATCTGATGGGCGTAGGCGCGTCCGGAGTAGGCGTAGGGATCGTCGGGAAATTTCTCGATCAGTTTCTCGTAGTCTTCGAGTGCTTGGTCGTGGCGTTTCAAACGCATCAGCACCGTGGCCCGCCGCAGCCGAGCGCCGTCGTAGACGCCCGAGAGTTCCAGGGTGCGGTTGAAATCTTCCAACGCCAATTCGTCTTCCTGGCGATCCATGAAGAAGCAGCCGCGGAGGAAAAAGATATGTTCATTTTCCGGATCGAGTTCACAGGCCCGCTGGTAGTCACGGAGGGCATCGTCGTGATTGCCCGCTTGAGTGTGCGCGAACGCTCGGTTGACATAATGGGCCGGTTGTTCGGGTTCTTGCTCGATCAATGCCGACTGTTCTTCGATGGCCGCCTGCGGGTTCTCGTTCATGCGGTGCAACAACGCGATCTGTTCGCGGGGCTCGGTCCATTGGGGCGCCAGTCGGCTTGCTTCGGTCAAGGCTTCCATCGCCGTTTCCAGTTCGCCTTGTTGCAGACTGAGCGATCCGAGCAAGTGCAACGCGATCGGGTTCTCCGGGTCCAACTCCAGCACCGCGTGGCAGTCGGCCAGGGCCAGGTCACGTCGGTCGGTTGCCGCGTAGGAGAATCCGCGTGTCAAGAACACCGCCGGCGTGTCGACGCCCAGTTCGATCGCGCGATTGCACGCCTCAATGGCCTCCTCGAATTCGCTTTGCATTTGTAGGATTCGCCCGCGGAGTGCATGGGATTGTCCCTCATCCGCTTCGATTTCGATCGCCTTGTCGCAGTCATCGAGTGCGAGCGCGAACTTATTTTGCGATGTGTAGAGCATGCTTCGGTGCAGCCGAGGCGCGACGGCACCGGGCATCACGTCAATCGCACGGGTCAAGTGTTCCAGTGCTCGCGGTTCGTCACGATGTTCGTCTTGCTGGTACAACCATCCCAGCATGGCGTGGCTGGCGCCGTTGTGCGGATCGAGCTGAAGGATCTCATTGAGTTCCTCGATCGCCCGCGTGCCCTGGTCTTGGTAGAGCAGGATTTCGGCGCGACGAAATCGGAAGGCCGGTTCACGTGGTGCCCATCGGACGGCGGTGTCCAAATCCGAAAGCGTCTGGTCCCAGGCCTCCAGCCCCGAGAAGATTTTGGAGCGATGAAAGTAGAACCAGGGGGCGAAGGGCGCCAGTTCGATCGCTCGGTTCAGGTCGATCAGGGCGGCTTGATGGTTGCCGACAACCAGGTGGTACCAGCCGCGGCGTCCCAGCAGCGGAGCGCACTCGGGGGCCAGGGCGATCGCGCCCGAGTAGGCTTCGATCGCGTTCTCGAATTCCTCGTTCGCCGCATGGCGGGCCGCAACCGCGACGTGCAGCGCCAGCTCAAAGGGGCTTTTACGTAGCAGCCGTTTCAGTTCCGCGTCCGAGGTGCTGGCATAGAGTTCTTCGGTGTATTCGATCCAGGCACCGATCTCCTGAAACTTCTGTTCGGGCGTCGGCGGCGGTTCCTCGGGTGCCGACGGTTGGGAGATCAGTTGTCGCAGGCGGTCGACCCACGCGTTCCACCAAGAGGTTGTCTGGTGAGACGTTTCCTGAGGGTCGGTCAGCTTGGCCGCCCGCATCAATGCTTCATCGATGCCGCATTTTTCGATTTCGTTCTGATAGAGGCTGAAGGGTTTGATGCCGATCTTGGTGCAGGCGGCCGAATTGATGCGGCGATACACGAGGAATGCGACCGGCCCCTCTTGAACATCCGGGACGGCAAAGGATTCGATCCGTCGAGTCATCTGATCCACGACACGCCGCCGCGCCCCGTCGTCGTCCTTGTCGCTGTCAGTCGCCGCGGTTTCGATCTGCATCAGCCGCGTCGCGCCGGGGAGCACTGCCAGGGACACCATCAGCTCGAACCCGTCATCCGATTGCGATTCGTCCGATTGCGATTCATTGAGGACCGCATCGATCGCCTCGACGACGATGCCGGAATAGTTTTCGATGGCCGTTGTCGAGACGCGTCCGGTCGATCCGACTTCGCCGCAGAAATGAACGTAAAAAGAAGTTGGAATCTCGGACAGTTGGTTGTCTGCCGCGGTCTCCACCGGGTCGATCGGTTGTCCCTGAATCGGCTCGTCGCGCTGCTGACAGCGTTTCATCTCGCCCAATGACGGGACGTTGAAGCATTTGCCACAGGATTCACACTCGATCGTCGCCCCCGCCTTTGACGGCCGCACCTGGACACGTTGGCCGCAATGGCAGGAAACGGTGAACATGATGCAGGGCTCCACAAAATCGAAAAGGCGACAGCCGTTATTCTAGGCCGACGCTCGGTGCATTCTAGCATGGCTGCGCTCAGGCCAACATTTCTCGCTCCGGACCGAGCTTTACACCGTGAACGATTTTTTTACGGTGTTTGACGAGGCGTTAGCGGCAGTGCGCGAGCCCAATACCGCTAAATCGAGAAGCGACTTACCCGAAAATGGCTCCCCTCTCCCCCGAACAAGCCTCTGGGTTGATTCGGATCGATCATGCGCGTCAAGTGATTTTAGAACGCGAAAACGTTGCGACGAGTAGAGGCTTGTTTGGGGGAGAGGGGCAGGGGGTGAGGGGGAATCCGCATGACGAAACGACGATGCAATCACAAGGCCACCGAGTTTGCTTGTGATCAGCGCGGCCGATCGAATGAATTTGAAAACTCGGTTTAGCTGATGGCGCGCAATCGTGGTTGCGCCGGATAAAAGTTTCGAAGTGCGTATCCGATGGGCGATACACCTTTGATTACTGCTGAGTCGATTTGAAGTCGTTCGCATTCCAGCGTACGACATATCGCCAGATCCAACCGGGGTTCGAGAACGTATGATTGCCGTCATCCCGCAACGGCGCACAGAATAAATCCCCCTCACCCCCAGCCCCTCTCCCCCAATTCCTGACTCGCTTAGGCTCGTCAGGAATCGGGGGAGAGGGGAGCCATGGTGTTTTATTTTCGCTTCTCGATTTAGCGGTATTGGGCGCAAGCCCTCCGGTCCTTCATCGTTCCCGAAACACCGGAGGGCTCGCGCCCTACCGCTACAAAATGCTTCACAGCGCTGCCGGGCAGGGTTGTCACCCCGGCGGCAGCGGCGTCAATCGTCTTCGGGTTTGTTGCGACGGAACACCGCAACGATGTCCTCGACCGGGACGACAAACAGCTGATTGTCGTGTTCCAGGTCGACCGGCACGGCGTTCTTGGGATGGAAAAGGATCTTGTCGTATTGGCGCAGCGGCAGCTCTTCGTCGTTTTCGACCACGGCGCTGATGGTCACGATGCGTCCGGTGATCGTCGGGATTTCGGCCGCATCGGGAAGCGCAATGCCCCCGCGGGTTTCGCGTTTGGGCTCGTCCTTGCGGACCAACACTCGATCGCCAATCGGCTCCACGTATTCGAACGCCGCGTTTGCCTTTTTCTTCGCCATCTCCACTCCGTAAGGATTCATTCTTTTCCGCCCCGCATCAGTGATGGTCGGGATCTGGGTTTGAGGCAATAGTCTTGCGAGACAGGGCGTTTTCGTACACCCGGCATCGTGGGTGGGGCCGTGGCAACATGAGTAAAATCGGCAAGAATTGCCGATTAGGGCAAATCGACGGGCAAACAGCCGTCATGGCGTTTGGCGAGTTTTCGCAGCACTTGGCAACCGCGCTGGACCGGCCAAAGTGATCTGGCCGATTCACAGCCCAGGCGGAAATGGAAACCGTATGCTTTTCTCTTTTGACCGATGGTCTTTCGATGCGCAAGGATGTGAAACGTTCCCTCGTGATGTGGCCGCTGACAGCGTCTATTTTCGTGACCGGACTCAGCTGGCTGGGGATGCAGGCCGATCCCGGGGCAAAAATGATTGTCTCCGGTGCCGTCTCGCTTTGGAAAACCTCCGGCATGGCCCGGACGATCCTGCCGCCGACGGCCCGGCCACTCGCCCCCCGCCTCAGTGCCACCCCGGCAGGCTTGTCATCCGGTCAGATGGCGTCGACGGTCAGAACAGCCGCCCCGACGACCGCTTCACCGGCCCGCGGAGCCGTCGCGGATGCCTGGGCCGAGTTGTCACAGATCGAATCCTGGAGCGATGCGTCGTTCGAGCTTCAGCAGCCGAGCATCACTGGAATCCCGGCACCCTCGCTGGACAGCCACAGCGACATTTTCGGGTTTGAGGCTGATTTCGATGCGGCCGCCGGCGGGGCGTCCATCGGGGATCTGCCGATCTTGGAGCTGACTCCGCCGGCCGAGCACCAGGTTTCGGTCGAGCTGGATAAACCAAAGGTCGCGTCGCCGGACGAGCTGGTGATTCGAATCGATCCCGATGTGTTCTTCGCCGATGAGCGACCGCTGTCACAGGGACAACCGCACGCGCGTTTGGATGACCCCACGCCCCGCATGGCCGAACGGCCGACCTACGACGTCGCCTTGCCTTCGGCGTTCGAAGCCCCCGCCGCGACGGTCGCCGATCTCGCGCCCGAGCGGACTGAAACCGAATCGACTCCGGGCAAACCCGCCACGGATTTGTTGGGTGCCGAAGAAAAGTCGGTCACGCCTGCTGCGACGCCCGGCAACATCGACAACTCAGCCGACACCCAGGTTCCGCCGGAGGTTTCTGAGATCACGCGGCAACAGGAGAGCGAGGCAGAGGACTCCGGTTCGACTCGAAAACTGACCCAGCCGCGCTCGGCTGCGTGGCCAGTCCCGCATCGATTGATCGAACAATTGGACATCCTTGATTCGATTGTCATTCGCACGGACTTGCCGGCTGATGATTTTGACCTTGATCCTGCGACGACGCCGATCTCAACCATCGGTCATCACGAATTGCTGCAATGGTCCAAACAGGTTCGTGATCTGTTGAGCCAGCTTCACCAAGCCAATCGTCTCGGTCAGCGCGACGTCGAGCCCATGCTGGACGAACTGAAACAGTTGCAACAGTTTGCATCGGTCGAAGCGGAATCCTTGCGTTCGCGCAGTCGCCGTGTGGCGTGGCTACAAGCGGCGTATTCGATCGAACGACGTTTGGCGGTCTGGGAGCCGATTTTCAAAATCAATTCGGGCAGTTTCCCCGCGGTGCAGCATGTCGGTGATGATGTGCCGTCGGTCGCCGACGCGATTGATCGATTGGAAAGCCGGTTGGTGGTCACCGGTGATGGTGCAGGCTGGTCGAAGTTCCTGCTGCTGGAGTCGGTTCGCGACGCGTTTGAGTCCGGCGATAACAACGCACGCCGTGAAGTCGCCCAAACGTTCTTGTCGCGTTTGACGTGGCCGAATTTGGCGGCACCGCATCAGCGATTCCTCGCCGACCCGGCGGTCAATGACGTCGCCGTCGCGATCAAGCCTTGGGCCAGCGGCGCGATCGATTACTCGGCTTTGTTGCACCAGATCGAAAGGGCGGAGTCCAACGCGATCGACTTGGTGACCGCCGAGATCGCACAGTCGATGCAGGCACTCGGTCATGCCAATCATCCCCAGGCCCAGCAGTTGTCGGCCAACCTGGACACGCACTACCGCAACGCGAACGTCCGTTTTTCGCTCAGCGAAGAACTGTTGCGTGATCTGATGCCGCAATTGCCCACCCGCGAGGTTCCGCTTCGAACCACCATGCTGGGCAGCCGAGTGACCGGTGTCAGTCGCGTCAGCACCGACCTGCGGTTGCGGCTGATTCCGTCGCCGTCCACGTGGGAAATGACGTTGGAAACGATCGGTGATGTGTCCACACGCAGCGTCGGACGCAGCGGGCCGGCGGCGATCAAGACGACCAGCGTGAATCCGTTTACCGCGGCCACGCCGATCACCATCAAACCGGACGATATCTTCCTCGGCGATCCCTCGGTCAACGTCGGCGGCCGATCGCGACTGCGTGGAATCAACACGACCTATGATTCTTGGCCCCTGGTCGGAACGTTGGTCCAGAGCATTGCCGAAACCCAGTACTTCGAAAAAGCTTCGTTGGCGGACCGCATCGGCCGCAACCGAATTCGCTCGCAGATCGGCGACGAGATTGACCGCAGTGTGACGGAAAAGGTCGACCAGGCGACGGCGAAGTTCAGCGAAACGATCCTCGGTCCGTTGAATCGGCTGCAGCTGGAACCCCGCGTGATCGACATGAGTTCGACCTCGTCACGATTGATCGCACGCTATCGCATGGCCGGGGATTGGCAACTTGCCGCGATGACACCACGGCCGCGGGCACTCAGCGACAACCTGTTCAGCGTGCAATTGCACCAGTCGGCGATCAACAACACGCTGGAACAATTGGTCCCCCAGGATGAGGCGCTGCCGATCGACCAGGTGTTGACGCAATGCTTTGACGTGCTCGGTGTGAGCGATCGTCCTCTGCCGGATGATCTGCCCGAAGACATCATGATTCAATTTGCCAAGCATCGACCGATCACGGTGGAAATCGAAGACGGCAAGGTCTGGATCACGATGCGAATCATCCGCTTGCAGGGCGATCGAGTGCGGCTGAGAAACTTCATCGTCCGAGCGGCCTACACGGCCCAGGTCGACGGGCTCAATGCCGCCTTGGTTCGCGACGGTCATCTCAGCATCAGCGGCCCCGGCATGTCGATGCGACAGCGATTCCCCGTTCGAGCGATTTTCAACAAAGTGCTCTCGCCGACACGGCCGTTGCCATTGACGTCGCCGGAGTTGTTGGCCGAACGCTTGCCGAAGCAAAGTGGGATCACGCAGTTCGAATTGCGTGACGGTTGGGTCGGCATTTCGATCGGCAAAACGACCGAACACCAACGCGTCGCCAGCCGCCCGGTGGGAATTCGGTAGGCGTCGGTCGTCGCAACACCGGACCGCCCCAGACCGGATGCAATACGGCCGGTCGCGTTGCGGCCGGACGCGCCGGCGAGTGGCAAGTCCCGTGCAGGCCTCTCGGCGGGTCGCGATCGAAATCGAATGACGAGCAACAAGGACGACGTCAATGGAAGGTGTCATTGCCAGGTGGGACGATGAAAAGGGCTACGGGTTCATCACACCCCGCGAGGGCGGCCGCCAAGTGTTTGTCCACATCAAAGCGTTTCAAAACCGAACGTCTCGCCCCACTGCCGGCCAGTCGGTGACGTATGAGATGTCCTCCGATCGCCAGGGCAGGCCTTGTGCCGACCAGGCCAGGCTGGTGAGTGGGCCCGGCCGGCGGAGTGACGTTTCACCCGGCACGAGCAGTTCCCGCCCCGCCGGTGTGAGGTCGGGGGCGTTGCGGGCGGCCGTCAAAACGAGATCGAAAACCTCACTGCCGGTGATCGCCGCTTGGCTGTTCTTGGTGCTGGTCGGATTGTTGGTCTTGACTAACCAACTGCCTCGTCTGGTGCTGTGGTTCTACTTGGCCGCCAGCCTGGTCACGTATCTGGTGTACGCGATGGATAAATCAGCGGCTCGCCGCGGCAACTGGCGAACACAGGAAAGCACGCTGCATCTGTTGTCGATGATCGGTGGTTGGCCGGGGGCACTGATCGCTCAAGAGAAACTGCGTCACAAGACCCGAAAACAGTCTTTTCGCATCGTCTTCGGACTGACCGTGCTGTTCAACGGCGTGATGCTCGTCACGGTGCTGCTGGTGTGGGCCCAGTAGTCGTGACGGGGTTCAGAAGATGAGGCGATCGGCCGAACGGTGGAGCGGCGCGTTGATGCGGTGAGGGATGGCAGAATGATTCGGGGCAGAATGATGGGATGGGTGATCAGGCGAGTTTGAGTTGTCTTAGCAGACGATTGACGCTTCGACCCGGGGAACAGAGGCCGGACCAGGCCAGTCGGGCATAGCCGCGAAGACGGTGTCCGCCGAGTAGATCGATCGATGCCAACCGGTATTGCAGCAACGCATAGACATTGATTTGTTTCGCGAGCCGATTCGCAAGCCCGTCGCGCTCGCGCTGGGCAAAATAATCTTCATACGCGATCTCCGGCAGATTCTCTTCACGCCGCCGGGCAAGCTCACAGGCGAATTCAATACTCGCCTGCAGTTTTCGCATGTGCTTGCCGTTGATGCTTCCGGTGTGGATGCGGTATTCCAGCAGCGGTTCGGGCAGGTTGGCCAATTCACCGACTTCGCCCATCCGCAAGAACATGTCCCAGGCGTCGAACATGCCATGCTGTTTCCAATAGCCACCGATGCCCTTGAGCAGCGCGGTGCGCATCAGAATGGTGGGATGGCACATGGCGTGTTGTCCCTTGCGGAGCTGGCTGTAGATCGATTGATGATCGGTCGCCAGCGGGATCACTCGCCCGGCTTTCTGTGCGCCACGGGGAACGATCTGTGAACCGACCAGTCCGACGCTGGGGTGATCGCGCAAGAAGGCGACTTGTTTTTCCAAACGCGTCGGGTCACAGATGTCATCGCTGTCCATGCGTGCGAGAAACTCCGTGTCACAGAGTTTCAGGCCATGGTTGGAGGCGACTGCGGTGCCGGCATTGTCTTGATGGATGACCGTGATCCGGTCGTCCTCGAGCGAATCGAGGTAGTCGCCGGATTCGTCGGTCGAACCGTCATCGACGATGATCATCTTCCACCGCGAATAGGTTTGCGCGCGGATCGACTCGACGGCTTCGGCCAGATACGGCATGCCGTTGTAGACGGTCATCAAAACGGAAACGTCTGGTTCTTGATCCGCGGGCAAGACGGGGTTCTCCATCGTTCTTCTGGCACTGTTCGGGGCGTGGGGTGCAGCGTGCTGCCCAGCATAGTTGATGCGACGCGGACAGCTAGCAGGCGTTGTTCGGCGAGGGGCTCGGGACGCGGCGAAAAACTACAGATGCGTCATAACCACTACAACAAGGTCAACGGTCACTCCGAGGATGCGGCGTATTCGTTGATCGCGGCTCGGAAGGCCAACACGCGATAAATGGCCGTGACGTAGAATCCGCTGACCAACCCGATCGTCATGCCCAAAATGGTCATCGAGTGAACCAGTGCCGACGAGATCGCGACGGTCGCGACCAGGCCCCACGTGGCGGCCCAGAAATTTGCCGCGGGACGATTGATCGCCCGCAGTCCGCTGGCGATCGCATAGCTGACCCCCGACGCGACGGTTCCGAAGCCCAGAACCGCAACGGCGACGCCATGACCGCCGTACTGTTCGTCAAAGATCCAGACGATCAATGCGTTTCCAAAGACCCCCACCAGCACGGCAAAGACCAACAGGACCGTGACCATCACGGCCGTAAACCGCCAAACCAATCGGTTTGCCGCCGCGGCACCGCCGGCGGCGAAGGCATGGGCCGCTTTGGGCGACAACACATTGCTCATCCCCAAGATGAACGGATTGGCGAGCATCACGACGGTCATGCAGGCCGCGTAGATTCCGGTCGCGCGTTCGCTGATGATCGCGGCCAGCAACCAGTGGGCGAAGTACATGTGCAGCACGGACGTCAGATGCGCACCGACGACCCATTTGCCGAAGCTGCTGTTCTTGATCCAGTCCGTTCGCAGTCGCGTTCGATCCCATTGGAAATCGGATCGGACCAAAAACAGCCAAGCCAATCCGGCGATCCCCGCGGCGCCTCCGGAGACCAGGTAGGCGCCGGTCGCATCCATCTGGTCTTGCAGTGCCAGCATGGCAAGCCCGCCCAATTGAAGCACGCTGACCGCCACATCCAATGCCATTGCCGTCGCAACACGGAGGTGGGCGAAGGCGAAGCGGCGCGCAAATTCACGCAGCATCAAGAACGGCAGCAAGAGCACCAGTAGCCACAACAAGCCGAGCAGACCGGTCGCCGGGCGGGTCACCTGGACGATCACACAGGTCGCCGCCAAGACGAGCATCGCCAGCCCATTTAAACCGATCGACTGCCCGAGCGAGCTGGCGGCGTATTTGCGTTGGTCGTCGGCCGATAGCCGTTTGACAAAAACGGTGTATGGAACCGAGACCAAAGATTCCTGGAAACTGACCAGCAACACAAACACACTGAAGGCCAGCGAATAATAACCCAATTCGGATTCCGAGCCGAATCGTCCGACCATAACGGTGGTCGCAAAACGCGTCCCGCTGACCACGACCTGATCTATTAACGACATCATCGTGTCGCCACGCGCGGTGCCCCGCAGACGTGCTAGAAGTTCGGCCGGTTTCATCGGCGGTGGCCACGGAGAATCATTGGAGAACGCTGGCTCATTGGCGACAGTTTCGGCTATGTTGTCTTCGAGTGCGTAGAGTTTAGTGACCGAGAGCGATCCGGTAACCCCGGCTTGATTGACTTGACGACGGTTGTTCAGGTGATGTCGAACGATGATCAGCCGTTTGCCGCGAGCCTACGGGCCCCAACCTGAGAAAACGATGCACCTCGGTTTTTGGGTAGGCGGTCGTGGACGAGGCGAAAATTGAGCTGCGATCGACTACTAACCGAACGCCGAGTCCCCTGAATTGAATGTTGTGATGGAGCCGACCAATCCGTTTTCCCCACCGCGACGAAATGCTGCCGGTCCCGAGCAGCGAGCACGCGGGCGTGAACTGGCCCGCCAAGTTGCTGCGACGGGAGCAGCCAAGGGAGCGATCGTCAGCAAGCTTCGGGCGATCGGGCTGGGTGATGTCGATGCAGACGAATTGGCCGACACCGCATTGCGGCATCAAACGCGGAAAAAACGCGTGCGGGGAATGAGCGTCGTCTTGGCAGGGGCACTGTTGGTCGCGGCCGCGGTTTTCCTGTCGCCCTTGGTCGCCATCAAGTTGGTTATCATCGTGGGGGTTTTCGGGACCTTCTTCGTCATGCTGGGGCTCGCACAACTGTTGACCTGACACTGTCGTGTGCCAGCTGGCAAGACAAGACACTTTCTCACCAGGAATTTCATCGATGAGTTTATTGCGCCTTGCTGCTTCCGTTCTGCTCCCGCTGGTCGCCTTCTTTGGTGCTCACTCCCATGCCGCGGAAACTGACGGCAAGCATTTGTTCATTCTCTCCGGGCAGTCCAACATGCAGGGGCATCGGCCGGACGAAGCTTTCACACCGGCTGTCAAAGAAGCCTTGGGAGAGGACAACGTGATCGTGGTCCAGGACGCGCTCGGCGGGCAACCGATCCAACGCTGGTTCAAAGACTGGAAGGCGCCCGATGGGAGTCAACCCAAGACAACCGGTGACCTGTACGATCGCTTGATGGGCAAGGTGACGCCGGCCATTGAGGGTGTGGACCTGGCGTCGGTCACGTTCATCTGGATGCAGGGCGAGCGTGACGCCAAGATGAAGTGGGGCGACGTGTACCAAGCCAGCCTGGTCGGGCTGTACCGGCAACTCAGTCAAGACCTGGGACGCGACGACGTCAACTTTGTCATCGGACGGCTCAGCGATTTCGACCTGGACAACAAGAAGTATCCGCACTGGACGAGGGTTCGTGACATCCAGGTAAGTGTCGCCGAATCGAATTCGCGTTTCGCTTGGATCGACACCGACGACCTGAACGATGGCAAGAACCGCAGCGGGAAATCAATCCAAAATGACCTGCACTACTCCGGCGAAGGCTACAAGACGCTTGGAAAACGGTTCGCTGAAAACGCCGTGAGATTGATTCGCGAGAACGAATGATCTGGATCAAGTATTGTTTGCCAGGGTGGCGTGTTTGGCGACGGCAAACCCGAGTGCGTCTTGCTTGGCGGCACAGTAGTCCATGATCAGGTCATAGCCTGAGGTGTCGCCCGATTCGGCGGCGTGACCGGCGAATTCGATCAACAGCGGCACGATCGATTGCGACGGCACGTCTTCGGGCACATTGCGGATCGCAAACTCGATCGCTTGCAGGGGGCGTCCGACGCGGTCGAGCAGATCGATGTAGGTTTCGAGCGCACCGGTGCCATGCTCTTGCGTATCGACGTTGATCGCTTTTCGTTCGAACAGCTTCAAGCCGGCGTCGACGTTTTCGCCCAGCAAGATCGAATAGAACGCGGCGTAGGCGGGATAGAAATCGACGAACGGTTCTTCGCCGGGGTATTGGAACTGGTGATGCAGCTGGCGTCCGTATTGAGTCAGTTCCCAGGCCTTGCGAAGCTGTTTCGGGTCCGTCAGCGTGGACGCAATCCGCACGGTCGATGACAGGTGGGTGGTGTCGAGGTGATAGCCGCCGTCTTTCATCACCCAAGGCCGGCTGGCCAGCATGTCGGACAGCGATTCGTCTTC